>JAUVJE010000043.1 GCA_030592355.1 Clostridia bacterium | reverse complement strand
TGGCAGTAACTTTTCTGATTGCCTGGCTGATGCAGGTGGTTATACAAATCCCCTTTATAAAACGTAAAAACTTTATTTACACCCCGTCTGTAAGGTTTAATGATCCGGGTATAAGGGAAGTATCCAAAATGGCATTGCCAATATTGATTGGCTCATGGGTTGCGCCGGTATCTCTTTTCATGCTGGGGGCATTCGCATCTTTTATGGGAGACGAATCCGTTGCGGCAATTAAATATGCAAATAGATTGTATTTGATATTGGCCGGTATATTCGTTTTCGCCATGATGAATTATCTGTTTCCGCTTATGTCAAGGCAGGCGGATGACAGCAATCCGGAAGAATTCAACAATACATACAGAAGGGCCTTCGAAAGTCTGTGCTTTTTCATAATACCACTATCGGCGGGAGCCTTTCTGCTGAGTCCGCACTTAATATCAATTGTATATGAAAGAGGTGCGTTTACAGCAGAGGCATCGCTGCTGACAGCCCGGGCATTCGCAGGATTCTGTCCCGCCATATTCGGATATTCATTGTACGAAATTACTTCAAAAGCATATTATGCCCGTAAAAAAGTGGCGGCTCCGACTTATATGTCTATACTGACACTGACGGTTGCCTTTATATTGTCATATGCGGTTGTATTCTGGACCAGGCTTGACCTTTTGTATGTGAGCCTGGCATTTTCAACCGGTATTCTGCTGGCCGCTGTCATACTGGTAATTTTGTTCAACAAAAAGATGGGAGGAATATTAAAAGGCCGCAGCACGGGCGAATTATTCAAAAGCATCGCAGCCTCATCGGTTATGGGAGCGGTAGTATTTATATTTAAAATTACTGTCTTAAACAATGAAGGAACCGGATTCTGGTATGAACTTATATTTACATTAATGGCGGTAGTTGCAGGCATTGTGATTTACATCGCAGGCATGGCATTATTAAAATCACCGACATTCGGATATTATTATAGGTGGGCAAAGGAAAAACTTACGGGAGGGGTCTCATGAACAGCGCTATAGTAGATACTTTCGTTAATATATGGGAACACACATTAAAAATTATATATGACAGTCTTTCATATAGGGTTTTTTCTATGATTTCAGCTTTTTTAAAAAGGGTTGTGCGAAACAGCGTTATTTTCGGTTTTTTTCTAAAACCAACGGACCATGATAATACAGAGCATAAAGGCAGTCGACTCCCGAAACTTTTTTCCGGTATGGGAAACGCAGTAAAAAGTGGCATGACTGCCATTGGGAAAAGACTTGGAATAGTCATTAAAGCAAGCCGCATACTCAGAAATCTTTATGATTTTTATGCAAATATTCTGTTCCAGCCACTAAGGACATTTAGTATAATTGCAGCGGTTGCGGCGATATCGTACATTATTCTGACTGAGGTGCTAAGCAGTATCGGAATTATAAGCATAATAGCAGCAACAGCACTGCTGGTAACAGCTGGGTTTATGTATTTTTCAGACACTGATATATATGCTATTCTCAGCAACAGTACAATTGTGAAATTTGTTTTAGGCAAATCAAGAAGCTTAGAACGACTTGGCCTTAAAGATGGCAGAAAAGAAGACTCTCACCATGTAATTGCCGTGATTCTCGGATTGATAATAGCTATACTTCCTGTGTTGCTTCCCACGTCGTATGCTATCGGTGGTATTGCCGCTGTATTTATAGTTCCTGTTGTTATAATATGGCCGGTTGTTGGTCTTATGGGACTGGCGTTCTCCATAGCTTTTATACCGACAATGCTGGCAGCCGGACTGATAATACTCATCTGGATAGGGGTTATATCCAACTGTTCTGTTGGAAAACTGATATGCAAAGGGGCGTTTCTTAAGGGAAAAGCGGCGCTTGTTTATATGATTATTACCATACTGGGCGGCATAATATCCTTTGCCATTGCTGACAGTATTATGATAGCCATTATTTATATGATATTTATATCCGTTGTGTTTTTATTCATAATACTTGTAAAAAATATACTTTCTCTTAAAGCGATATTATTCTTTGCGGCTATTTCGGCATTGGGAACTGCGTTCATAGGATTGTACCAATATCTGACCGGCAACATAGAGGTGGGGTGGATTGATTCCGAGATGTTTGAAGGCATGGTGAGGATTTATTCTACATTTGAAAATCCAAATGTTTACGGCGAGTATCTGCTTTTTATGATTCCGCTGAGCCTTGTGCTGTTTTTCAGCACTAAAAGGATTATGTACAAGGCTCTGTGGATGGGCGCGGGACTTTTAATGGTAGCTGCCATGATGCTGACTATGTCCAGAGGTTGTTGGATTGGTCTGGCAGCCGGGGTTTTTATATATTTTGCAATTGCCGACAGACGATTTCTATGGTTATTTCTTGGTGCAGCCGTATTGATGCCCTTTGTACTTCCTGAATCAATTATGACCCGGCTGTTAAGTATTGGGAATCTTGAAGATTCGTCATCTTTATACAGACTCTATATTTGGTTGGGAACCTTCTCTATGTTAAAAGATTACTGGCTTACAGGGGTCGGGCTCGGAACAAAAGCGTTCAGCGGGATTTATTCAGCATATGCATATAACGGAATAATAGCACCGCATCCTCACAATTTATATCTGAATATTATGAGTGAACTGGGAATCACGGGATTACTAGGATTCGTATGGGTTGCCTTGACGGGACTTCGCAATAGTATTTCAACAGCTTTTAGTAAAAGCGGATTCAACCGGCTCATCGGAGCGGGCATGGCCGCGGCTTTTACAGGATTTGTTGTGCAGGGTATATTTGACAATGTATTTTATAATTACCGCATAGTACTTGTTTTTTGGATATTTATTGCTTTTAGTTATTCCTTTGCGATGATTAATAAAAAGGCGGTTTTCGATGAGTAGAATAAGGGTGGTCAACATTATAACGGATACCAATATCGGGGGAGCGGGAAAAGTTCTTCAAAATTACTTAGCCCACTATAACAGAGAAGTCTTTGAGATAACCGTTGTATTGCCTGCAGGGAGTCCTCTGGCAGATTTGTTGGAAGGCTATGAAGCACGGATTATTTCATTTGAAAAACTTATGGGGAAATCCATGGATATTAGTTCTATTCGTCCCGTATTACAGCTTTTAAAAAAATTAAGGCCGGACATTGTACACGCACACGCAAGTCTGTCTTCCCGCATAGCATCCCGGTTTTACGGAAAATGTAAGATAGTATACACACGTCACTGTGCATATCCTCCGTCGGCTTTCATGAAAAGCGGAATTGGCCGGATGCTGGGACGGATTACGGCAAAGCTGTTTTCGGACAGGGTTATAGCCATTTCTGAAGCAACTAAAGAAAATCTTATGGATACCGGTGTGCCGGAAAGTATGATTAGCGTGATGATGAATGGTGTTGAACCACTAACTGTTTTGAACGATGATGAAATGACATTGATACGTGAAAAATATAAAATAAATAACAGACAAAAAGTTGCAGGGATGATTGGGCGGCTGGAACCGGTTAAAGGGCATAAGTATTTTATACAAGGCGCGAAGCTGTGCATCGACCAAGGCCTGGATATGATGTTTATAATTACCGGCAGCGGAGGCATTGAAGCTGAACTCAAACAGATGGCCGACAATCTGAATATTGCGGATAGAGTGATTTTTACCGGATTTCTTGAAGATGTTGCGCCGGTTGTGAATATTCTTGATATTTTTGTAAATGCATCCTACGGTACCGAAGCCTCAAGCCTAGCCATGCTTGAAGCAATGAGTCTTGGAAAACCTGTGGTTGCAACAGACTATGGCGGGAATCCATATCAGGTTAGGGATGGTAAAACCGGGTTATTAGTGCCGATAAAAAACTCGGATGCATTGGCAGATGCTATTACATCAATATTGGCAGATAGTAATAAATACAAACAATTTTCAAAAAATACCCTCGCTGATTACAATAAGAACTACACCGCCGCAAACCTGGCCCGAACCATAGAAAAAATATACAAGGATTTAATAAATCAATAAATTTTCAACATTTGTCCTTGAGGACAAATGTTAAAAAAAGACAGATTGCCTCTTTGGCAATTTGCTGGAAATGGATGAAAAGATATGTTTAACAGGTTTTTAGATAGTTATAGAAATCCGGAGAATGAGCTGGCTGAATTTGTATATGGAAAAGTTATTGATGGGTTGGAAAAAGAAGAAAAGATTAAAGACGCCATAAAGACGCCAATTGAGTGGGAGGAGAAAGCCGCCGAAATCCGGGCAGGATTCATCAACTCCATTGGCGGGTTGGATTTTGATAAATGTAATCTTAAAGCAGAATACACAGGCGAAATCGACAAAGGCAAGTACATTATAAAGAAAGTTGTTTTCCAAAGCCTGCCCCATGTGTACGTCACTGCAAATTTATATGTTCCCAAAAACACAGCAGGAAAAATCCCGGGAATATTACTTGCCGCAGGACACAGCAAACCGGCGAAAGCAGAGCCAAAGTATCAGCTGGCGGCTATTGAGTTGGTTTTAAATGGTATGGCTGTATTAGCCGTGGACCCGCCCGGCCAGGGTGAACTCGTTCAGATGCCTGACCGTTACGATGTTGACTGGGGTGTTCACGAACACTCATATATGGGGCTCACATGCAGCCTCGCCGGAATGAATATTGCCAGATATTTTATATGGAACCTTATTAGAGCGCTGGATTTTTTCGCTTCTCTGGATTTTATCGATGCCGATAAAATAGGTGCCTGCGGAAACTCCGGAGGTGGAACCCAGACTTGCTACATATCAATGGCTGATCCCAGAATTTCGGCTGCTGCGCCGGGATGCTATGTGAATGGGAGAAAACAGTATGTAGTAAAAGGGCATGCCCATGACAGCGAGCAGAACATATTCAACTGTGCGAATTACGGACTTGATTACAGTGAATTCATAAGTTGTTTTGCGCCAAAACCGTTCAGGATTTTAAGCGAACAATATGATTTTTTCCCAATTGAAGGAACACTATATTCTCTAAAACGCGCAAAGAAAATATACTCACTGTACGGAAAAGCTGATAATGTGGATATCGTTATTGATAAAAACATGCATGGACTTTCGGATAAACTCAGACAAGGTCTTGTGGAGTGGTTTATGAAGCATTTCCTAAACAAGGAATACCACGCTGACTACAATCCATATGAATTCTTAATGAAAGAAGACGACTTGCTTTGCACAAAATCCGGAAGTGTACTGAAAGAATATGATGACGCGGTTGCTCTTGATAAACTGATTTATAGAGAATTTGAAGAGAGTAAAAACCGAAGCGGAGACCTCAGGAGCCGCGTTAAAAGCGTTATAAAAATTGATAAGCATGGACGGCGACCTATGGAAAAACGCATTAATCCCGTTAATTACCACGGCCGCGTTGCTGAAAAAGTATTCTGGATAACCGAAGATGGGCTTGCAAACGCGGGCATTTATATTGATGGTGATACCAATGACAGGGTGGCATATATGTTTTTCGAAAATGGCACGCTGGACATGGAAAAGCACGAAAAAGACATACTAGCTTATCTTAATAAAGGAGATGTTTTCATTGTTGATGTGCGTGGAAACGGAGCAGTGAAGGCCGCACTAATCAACAATACGGCGTATTATGATAAACACGGCACTATGCATAAACTTTGTAATGATGCTATGATGGCGGGAAGTTCAATGATGAAAATGCGGGTGAACGATATTCTGCTGAGCCTGACTTTATCCGAGAAGGATACGGTATTTGCTGCTTATGGAAAGGCCTGTCCCGAAGTATTGATTGCAACGTTGTTCAGTAAAGAAATAAGCAGCTTAAGAGTAGTGGACTGCATCAATTCATTCGAGAAAATCATGCGTTGTAAGGCTCCTTTTATTCCGGAATATGAAGTTTTCGGCATGGCGAAAAAATTTGACCTTGCTGAAATAATCGCCGAGTTGAAAAAAGAAGGTAAATTAAAATAGAAAAATCAATTGTAGGTTGATATAATAATAATTGAAAAATATGTGACCGGGGGAAACATGTCGAAACTATATTACAGATACGCAGTTATGAATGCAGGTAAATCTACCCAGTTACTGCAAATTGCACATGATTACGAAAGAAACAATAGCGAAAAGATTCTTGCATTAAAACCTGAAAACGACACCAAGGCAGACAACTGCATAATTGCCAGAATAGGCAAAGATATGCTGAAGCGTAAATGCGATTTTTTGATCAAACATGATGTAAATTGGCTCTTTAACGAAGTGCGCAAGTTTCCCGATGTTAAAGTTGTGCTTATTGATGAGGCTCAATTTCTTAGTAAAGAAAATGTATTTGATTGTGCAAGGATTGTTACGCAAATGAACATACCCGTTATTTGCTTTGGGCTTAAATGTGATTTTCGCGGAGAGCCTTTTGAGGGGAGCTCGCATTTATTTGCCCTTGCTCAGGATATTGAAGAAGTTACCACCAGAGCCATCTGCCGCCGGAGCAAAAAACCCGTTAAAGCCACGGTAAATATGCGCTTGGTCAATGGGGTTCCTGTTTTTAAAGGCGGTCAACTAAGCATTGAGGGTGAGAACAACGTAATTTACGAACCGGTCAGTCTGAAGGTATTCATGGATATGTTCATTGCAGACGATAATAAATATGGAAGCAAAGAATAGTACTTGAAATAATATTTCAGAGACTAACAGCCAGGGAATATTTTGTAATAAAGGGGAACATTATGTTCGATAACAATCTTGGATCACTTTACAGGATGTCTGATGCAAAAACAAGGTCAATATGCGCAGAGAATCCCACAGGCGAACCCGGTAAAGGCGCCATGCAGGCGCCTGATGAAAACAGCGCAGGTTCAAAACTGGGAAAAGGATGGAAAATCAAACCCTGCATACAGGTCAAATCGGGAGAAACTGCAATTCTTGCAGATTACAAGGGAAGCGGTATTATTCGTCACATCTGGATGACTGCCGACAGTAGAATGTTAAGGGCAGGAGTTATTAGGTTCTATTGGGACGGCGAAGAAACGCCATCTGTTGAGGTGCCGATGGGAGACTTTTTTGCCATGGGGCACGGCAGGAGATATGATGTAAATTCCATACCGGTTGTTGTAAATCCCAACGGGGGGCTCAATTGCTATTGGCCGATGCCTTTCAGGAAAGGATTTAAAATAACATTTACAAATGAATATTTTGAAGAAGTACGGGGATTTTTCTTCCAGATAACCTTTGATGAAACAGAGGTTGAAGATAATGCGGCGTATTTCCATGCCCAATGGAACAGGTCTATGACTACCAGGGAATATCCCGAACATGTGATAGTCAACAATATAAAAGGCAAAGGACATTATGTCGGCACTTTCCTTGCGTGGATGCAATTTTCCGACTGCTGGTGGGGCGAAGGGGAAATAAAATTCTTTATGGACGGAGATGGGGAATATCCCACAATCTGCGGAACCGGAACCGAGGATTATTTCGGGGGAGCCTGGAATTTCGGGGGCAATTATAAAACAACTTTCGGAGACCATTTTTCAACTCCGTTCATGGGGTTTCCATACAGTGAAAGGGAAGAGGGGAAAGTTCCCAAACACAGCATGTACCGATGGCATGTAATGGATCCAATTCGTTTTAATGAAGAATTGAAAGTTACGATACAGGCGCTGGGTTGGTGGGTTAACCATAAATATCAGCCGTTGACAGAAGATATTGCTTCTACGGCATACTGGTATCAGACAGAACCCCATGCAAAATTTCCGGAATTTCCGGAACTAGACGACCGTTGGCCGAGATAGGAGAAAAAATGTTTCAAGTTATACAGGCAATAATTATATTCGCAATACCCATGCTGATACTCTGGGCACAGAAAAAGTATAAAATCGTACAGATACTGAGTCCAATTTTACTTGCGTATGCAATTGGAATTGTATGGGGGAATATTCCGGGGATACCGCTGGACAGAGGCTTGTCTATGACAATATCCGAAGTCAGCGTTCCTATTGCCATACCTCTGATATTATTCTCAGCAGACTTTCTCAAATGGCTGAAATCTGCTAAGAAAACAGTTGTATCGTTTCTGCTTATGATTCTCTCGGCTTTTTTAGCCGCATTATTAGCGGCATGGATATTCCACGGAACCATTGATGAATTTGCAAAAGTTTCAGGCATGATGATTGGCGTTTATACAGGAGGCACGCCGAATTTAATGGCGGTTGGAATGGCGCTTAAAGCAAACCAGGATACAATTGTATTGGCGAATGCATGCGACCAAATTTTAGGAGGCGCATATTTCCTTCTATTGATAAGCGTTATAAAACCGCTGTTGTCTAAAATCCTGCCGAAATACAAAACTGTAGGCCCGGTTGAAATTGAAGAAAAAAATGAGTCGTTTACAGAACTGAACAAGGATGCTAAGAGGAAAGTTGCAGGCGGTGTTTTTATTGCCATGCTTATATGCATAGCAGGGTTGGGAATCAGTGTCGGAATAGCCTTGTTGCTTACCGGCGAGATGAATGCGGCAATAGTGATGATGGGTGTCACCACCGTAGGAGTCGGGCTGTCATTTGTGAAAAAAGTAAAGAATATTAAATTTACCTTTGAAGCAGGACAGTATATCATTCTGGCATTCTCTTTGGCTTTGGGAACGACGGTCAATATTGAAGAAATGCTTAAAGCTTCTCCTGAAATACTGGGATTTGTTGCGGTTGCAATGTTTGGTGCAATTTTCATTCACTTGATATTTGCCTTGATTTTCAGGATAGATGTGGATACGGCGATAATTACATCCACCGCCGGGGTTTACGGACCGGCATTTGTAATTCCTGTCGCAAAAGCTATTAAAAACAAAGACGTGATTGTAGCCGGTCTTACGTCCGGCTTGGTGGGTTACGCTGTAGGTAACTACCTTGGCCTTCTGGTCTACACCATAGCAAAACTCTTCTAACTGCTTATAAATAAAACCATCATCCATACATCCTTGGGATGCATGGATGATGGGCTGAAATCTAACAAATAATTAATAGCTAGTATAAATTTATAAGGAAATTTAAGAGTTGGTTTATGTACATAGTGTAAATAAACATGTATTATTTTTTTATGTCGTATAAGCGTATTTTAATAAATAATGGGGAATACCATGTTTTTAACAGAGGGAATGGGAAAATGAATATTTTCCCAACAGATGATGATAAAAAGATATTTCTCCGACAAATATTAAAGAGCCAAATTAAGAATAAATTTATACTTTATGGATATTGTATAATGGATAATCATTATCATTTATTCTATAAGGATATTGGTAGAAAAATGCCGGATATAATTGGATGTATCCAAGAAAATTACGCCATTTACTATAATGCAAAATACAATCATACAGGGCATGTTTTCCAGAGCCCATTTAAAAGCAGAGTAATAATCGGAATACAGAGCTTTTTTCGTCTGCATAAATATATTATCAGAAATTCGATTGTAGCAGGAATAGTAAAAGAACTGAAAAGTTATCAATGGGTGTCCTATTTGGAAGAACAGGACATATTCGGATTAGTTGATTTTAATTATGTTCATGAATTTTATAATAAACATAATACTAAAAGTTATTTTTTATTTTTAAACGATGATTCAGAAGATAAAATAACATGTAAATTTGAAGCAATTAAAATGAATAACGAAGAAGCAATTGTGTTTGTAAATAAAATCATTAATAGAATTATAGAAAGAAAGAAATCTTTAAAAAAGGGAATATCTGTATCTGTACAAGAATATATAGAAATAGTTAAAGAGGCAAATTACAAAGGAGTAACAAAAAAGCAAATATCCGACATAACAGGGCTATCTTATAATTTTGTCAAAGGCATCAGGGTTGATAAGGAATACATATAAATCAAACCATCATCCATACATCCCAAGGATGTATGGATGATGGTAATAATTCTAATAAATAAGAGCCGCGGTGAAGCGGCTCTTTGGGTTTTATTTTAAGGATGTTACTCAGTGAGCTTCTTATAGCTTTCGTAACGTTCTTTTGCATCCTTCTCAGTTTTCACAAACAGTTCTTTTGCTCTGTCTGGGAATGACCTGGTAAGTGACGCATAACGGTTTTCGCTCATTAGGAACTCCTGGAAATCAGCCGTTGGTTCTTTGGAGTCCAGTATAAACGGATTCTTGCCTTCTTCCTTAAGGAGCGGGTTGAATCGGTACAAGTGCCAGTAACCGGCTTCAACTGCTTTCTTTTCCTGGAGTTGAGCACAACCCATGCCGGCTTTTAATCCATGGTTGATACATGGTGCGTAAGCAATTATCAGTGAAGGACCATGGTAACTTTCAGCTTCTTTGACTGCCTTTATGAACTGGGCCTGGTTTGCGCCCTGTGCAACCTGGGTTACATATACATAACCGTAGGATATTACCATCATTCCGAGGTCTTTTTTCTTGATGGGTTTTCCTGCAGCGGCAAATTTAGCTACTGAACCGGTCGGTGTCGCTTTGGATGCCTGGCCGCCGGTGTTGGAGTAAAGTTCTGTATCAAATACAAGAACGTTAACATCTTCGCCTGATGCGAGAACATGGTCTAATCCGCCGTAACCAATATCATATGCCCATCCGTCTCCACCGACAATCCACTGCGAACGTTTAACCATGAAACCCTCTTTTTCGATAAGTTCATCAACAACTGCCTGTGTGGTATCATCGTTTTTACAGTCATCTGAGCATACTGTAAGCGCGGACATAAGCTTGTCTTTTGCCGCTCTGGTTGTTTCGCCGTCATAACGGGAATCAAGCCATCCTTGTGCGGCTTCTTTCAAACAGTTGCAAGCGGTTCCTTCAATAAGAATTGTGCAAAGACCGGCAATTCTGTCCCGTGCCTGTTCGGCAGCAAGATGCATTCCGAATCCATATTCTGCATTGTCCTCAAAAAGCGAGTTGGCCCATGCAGGACCATATCCATTATCATCGGTTGTAAAAGGTGTTGCCGGTGCGCTTCCGCCCCAGATTGAAGAACATCCTGTTGCGTTTGCTATCATCATTCTATCGCCGTAGAGTTGTGTAATAAGTTTAAGATAAGGTGTTTCGCCACATCCGGGACAAGCACCTGAAAATTCGAAATAAGGCATTTCGAACTGACTGCCTTTAACAGTATATTTATTCATCGGATTAGGTTTTTTGCTTACGGTCAGTGAGTAATCCCAATTTGCAATTTGGTCATGCTGTGATTCCTGAGACTTCATAATGAGTGATTTTTCCTTGGAAGGACAAACCTGAGCACAGTTCCCGCATCCCGTGCAATCCAGAGGTGAAATTTGAATCCTGAAGGTAATTCCTTCAAGCCCCTTACCGATTGCTTTTTTAGTTGTAAAACCGTCGGGGGCAGCGGTTAGTTCTTTTTCGCTAACGAGAACAGGCCTGATTACACCATGGGGGCAAACATATGCGCACTGGTTACATTGGATACAGTTGTCAATTTGCCATTCCGGCACGTTTACGGCGGTGCCGCGTTTTTCATACTGGGTTGTGCCCTGTGGGAAGGTTCCGTCTTCTCTGCCCACAAATGTGCTGACAGGAAGAGTATCACCCTTTTGAGCATTCATAATGTTTGCAACATTTGAAACAAAATCAGGAATGTCATAATTCGCTTCTGTTTCATTTTCAACAGCTGTTTTCCAACTTTTCGGAACATCCACCTTGATAAAGGCGCCGATTCCCTGGTCAACGGCTTCATTATTCATGTTGACGATTTTTTCGCCCTTCTTTCCGTATGAATAGACGATGGCAGCTTTCATGTATTTAACAGCATCGTCAATAGGAATAACCTTTGTAAGATTGAAGAACGCCGACATCATAACCATATTGATTCGTCCGCCAAGGCCGATGTTTGCGGCGATGTCAACTCCATCAATGGTGTAGAATTTAATATCATTATTGGCAATATACTGCTTCATGGCGGCAGGAAGATATTCTGTCATCTCTTCGGTGGTCCATCCTGTGTTAAGAAGGAAAGTGCCTCCGGGCTTAACGTCCTGAACCATTTCATATTTATCTACGAACGATGGCTGGTGGCATGCTACGAAATCCGCTCTGCTGACGAGGTATGTGGATTTTATAGGCTTTTCCCCGAATCTCAAATGTGAAACGGTAATGCCGCCGGATTTTTTAGAGTCATATGAAAAGTATGCCTGGGCATACATGTCCGTATGGTCTCCGATTATTTTGATTGTGTTTTTATTTGCGCCAACTGTTCCGTCTGACCCCAGTCCCCAGAATTTGCAGCTCACGGTTCCTTCGGGTGAAGCGTCGAAATGGTCTCCAAGTTTAAGTGAAAGATGCGTAACATCATCATTGATTCCTATTGTGAAGCCATCCATTGGATTTTCTTTATTAAGGTTTTCAAACACTGCGACTATCTGTTCAGGAGTAGTATCCTTTGAGCCAAGCCCGTAACGTCCGCCAACAATAAAAGGTGTTTTTTCTGAATCATAGTAGGCTGCCTTAACATCGACATAGAGAGGTTCGCCAACCGAGCCGGGTTCTTTCGTTCTGTCGAGTGTTGCTATTCCCGTAACGGTTTTTGGTATGGCCGCCATCATGTGTTTAATTGAGAAAGGTCTGTAAAGCCTAACTTTCAGAAGACCTACTTTTTCGCCGTGTTCAACCATGCGGTTTACTGTTTCTTCTATGGTGTCGCAAACGGAACCCATCGCAATAACAAGTTTTTCCGCATCAGGGGCGCCAATATAATCGAAAAGGTTATATGTCCTGCCCGTAATCTTACTGATTTCTTTCATGTATCCGTCTACGATATCAGGAATGGCATCATAATACTTATTAATTGATTCCTTCGCCTGGAAGAAAATATCAGGATTTTGCGCGGTACCTCTGAGTACCGGATGATCCGGATTCAGAGCGTTGTCTTTAAATGCTTTAATTGATTCGAAATCTACGAGGCCCTTAAGGCTTTCATAATCCATTACTTCAATTTTCTGAAATTCGTGTGATGTCCTGAATCCGTCAAAGAAATGAAGGAAAGGAATTCTTGATTTGATTGCACTGAGATGTGCGATTCCACCAAGATCCATGACTTCCTGAACGCCGCCGGATGCAAGTAATGCAAAACCTGTTTGGCGCGTCGCCATAACATCAGAATGATCTCCGAAAATTGAAAGAGCATGTCCTGCGACAGCACGTGCGCTCACATGGAATACTCCGGGTAAAAGCTCGGCGGATATTTTATACATGTTTGGAATCATAAGCAATAATCCCTGTGAAGCTGTAAAGGTAGTGGTAAGCGCTCCGCCCTGAAGCGATCCATGTACAGTTCCTGCGGCTCCTGCTTCGGATTGCATTTCAACTACTTTTACAGTTTGGCCGAAAATATTCAAACGACCGTAAGCCGCCCATTCATCAATAAACTCAGCCATGACAGATGAAGGTGTTATGGGGTATATTCCTGCAACTTCAGTAAAAGCATAAGCTACATGTGAAGCAGCGTTGTTTCCGTTCATGGTTTTAAAAACCTTGCTCATATTATTTCTCCTTTTCTTATATACCTGTTGTAAGGGCGAACATATAAAATGAACGCCAAATTATAGCCATTCAATATTCTATCATAAATATAATTTATGAACCATATTATATACCATTTTACCATATATATGATAAATCCATATCGAAATAGACACCACAAATACAGGCATGTAAAGTATTTAAATTTATTATGTCCGTCTTTATATAACATATGGATGCTGATATACTGTAGCCGAAAGAACCACAGGTGATAAAATGAAGAAAGCCACAAAGATACTCACCCTTGTATTTGCCGCGTCATTAATACTATC
>JAUVJE010000077.1 GCA_030592355.1 Clostridia bacterium | reverse complement strand
TTTTTTATCTTTTTGGCATAAGCAGCCGTTGTCGGAAGAAAACATATTGCCTAAGCCTTGTGGCAAGATCGGAGAACAGGTCAAACGGGCTGTCTTCGGTAGGTTTACGCATATAGAGGCGTTTTCCGACTGAAGATACACATTCTACTCCGGTTTCTTCAAGAAATTTTACATAAAGTACGCTTTCGAGATACCCAATAGAGTTGTCAAGATGTTTTTGGTATTTTAAATTATTATGGAATTACACATGCCGCAGCCCATCCTTCATGACAATAAAAACTTGTAAAAACGGTTAACAAAGCATTAAAATAGAATATAATACACCCTAGGAGTATTAGTTATGAACCAAAGAGAGCGTTTTCAAAAAATAATGGACTACCAGCCGGTTGACAGAATACCGGTGATGGCTGTCGAGCCCTTTGAAAAAACAGCCGTAAGCAGGTGGGTGAAAGAAGGACTAGAGCCAGGAGTGCCCCTTGAAGATGCCCTTGGCATGGATAAATTCATCAAAGTTCCCGTTGGGTTGGCCCCGATACCAAGATTTGAGCATAAAGTATTTTATGAAGATGAGGATTGTATTATAGAAAGCGATACAACCTACGGGGCAAAAGTAAAGAAAATGAAAATAGCCCCATCCATGTATTACGGTTATCTTGACCACCAGGTTAAAACAATGGATGACTGGAAAAGAATAAAACACAGATATGAAGTGAAGCCTGAGATTCGCTTCCCTAAGAATTTGGATTCCGTTGTACGGCAGATAAACAACTCGGGCAAGCCTGTCGAACTGGAAATTTTCCCGCATTTTTTCAGACTCGGTTTCTATTTGATGGGTATGGAAAGATTCATGCTTGCATTTTACGACCAGCCGGAGCTCATACACGAAATGTTCTCTTTTTGGAATGATTTTACCCTTGCTATGATAAAACCTTATCTTTCAAGCGTAAATATCGACATCCTTGTTTTGATGGAAGATCTGGCATATAATAATGCGCCGCATATATCACCGGATATTTACAAAGAATTCTGGCTGCCTTATCAGGATATTCTCATTCAGGAAGTCAAAGAACATAATGTTAAGAATATATGCCTTTGGACGGCCGGGGATATTGATATAATGATTCCGATGCTCATGGATCACGGGGTGAATTGCATATGGCCGATCGAGCGGTGTTCGCCCAATATGGATCCGTTGGTTTTGAGGCAAAAGTACGGGAAAGAACTGAAAATGAGCGGCGGAATACCAAAAAGCTGCCTGCCTTTGGGACCCAAGGCAATAGATGCCGAGATTGATAAACTCATGCCGTTGATTTTAGAAGGCGGCTTTATCCCAGCCCTTGACGACATGGTGTCGCCGGAAGTTCCCCTGGATTATTACAAATATTATTTGAAAAAATTATACTCAATTAAAATATGATAAAACATATAAGACGGCCTTGATCAACGCTGGGGAAAAGAAACGGTTGCTTACCGGCAAGGAGGGGAACTATGCGCGAATTACCGGAATATATCATAAGGTTACGGGAAAAGGCATATGATTGGCAGGACAATCAGAAGGAATATATAGGGCAGAGGCTTTACTGGGGATTAGTAGGGGTATCCGCATGCGAAGAAGATACTCCTTTGATGAAATTAAAGAGCTATTTACTTGCAGGTGTAATTAAAAACAGCAAGGCGGTAATAAACGAGGATGAATTGATTGTCGGATACAATTATTATGGGAATGATAACTGCAATTTATATGAAAGAGCATTTGAATATATAAAAAAAGAGGAGATGGGAAAGCTCCGTGAATACCTGAAGGAAGGCTGCCTTAACGATACACAGATTGAATTCATAATGGACAAAGCAGTTAGTGTTGCAGACAGGTTTTCTGAAAAAGAATATGCTGCAGTTAAACCAAGGGAAGTAGTATTGGCAAAAGATGAGGGCGTTGTGTGGGCAGCGTCATGTGCCGAGAACCATACGGTGATTGATTATGAAAAGGTTTTAAGAAAGGGATTTTCCGGAATCCGCAGTGAAATAAAGAAAATACTGGAGGAATTAGACCGGGAGGACCCGCAGGCTATTGGAAAAAGACTTTTGCTTGAAAGCACATATATAATCTCTGATGCCGCATGTTCATTTGGACAGCATTACAGGGAAAAATCCCTGGAACTTAAAAAAACATGCAAAGATTCAAAAAGAAAAAGTGAACTCTCTGAAATAGCCGGTGTTTTAAAACGGGTTCCCGAGTGCCCGGCATCCACATTCCGCGAGGCGGTTCAGAGCCTTTGGTTTGCACATATTATCAATTGCTGGGAAGATGGTATAAATGCAAATTCATTGGGAAGGCTTGATCAGATACTGTATTCATACTATAAAAAGGACATTGAGGATGGCAGATTAAATAAACAAGACGCCTTTGAGATTATCTGCTGTTTATGGATTAAGCTATACAGGGATTATGATGTTCAGCAAATAGTACTTGGCGGTGTTGACTGCAATGGCAAAGATGCCGGTAATGAACTGACATATTTAATGCTGGATGCCACAGAAGCCCTTGGCTTTATAAGGTGCTTATCCGTGAGGCTTCATAAAAAAAGTCCGCGTGCTTTAATAAGGCGGTCTCTCGAACTTGTTGCCCTGGGAAAAGGGATACCTTTCTTTTTTAATGACGATACAATCATACCGGCGCTTGTGGACAATGGTATAACTCTTAACGATGCAAGGAATTATGCAGTAATAGGCTGCGTGGAGATAACCATTCCCGGAAAAGCGAACCCACATGCAGTTAGTAACAGGGTGAATCTTCTTAAATGTTTTGAGCTTGCCATGAATAATGGGGTGAGTATGACCACAGGAGTAAAAATAGGCGTAGAAACAGGCGATCCGGCACAATTCGGGAAACTGGAAGATATAATCAACGCATATAAGCGGCAGGCTGAATATTTTATCAAACTGGCGTGTTTCGAATCAAACAGGAATGAACTCAGACACAGCATTTATATACCTTCTCCATATAAATCCATGCTAACCAAAGGATGTCTTGAAAGCGGTCTGGATTTTAATGCAGGAGGGGCTTTATATAATTATCACGAAAGTATGCCCATGGGTATACCGAATGTCGCTGACTCGTTGGCAAGCATACAGAAATTTGTTTTTAAAGATAAAAAATATACCATTGCGGAATTTATTTTATTTTTAAAAGAGGATTTTCCCGATGAAATCATCCGACAGGAAATTCTGAATTTTGCCCCAAAGTATGGAAATGACGATGACAGGGCAGATGTATTTGCTGCTGAAATAATGGAACATTACTGTAAAATACTTAAAAAGCAAAAAGGAATACTGAAGGGGGGCTTTTTTGCCCAGCCGTTTACTTTTATCTGGATGATAGAAGCGGGTGAGAAAACAGCCGCTACACCCGATGGCCGCCGAAAGGGAGAAAATCTTGCCTACAGCGTGTCGCCGATGCAGGGAAGGGATTTCAAGGGACTCACTGCAGTGTTTAATTCCCTTGCGAAGCTTCCCCATAATATGGCAGCTGGAAGTACCTCTGCAATTATTGAAGTAGATCCTGTATTATTCAATGGGGAAAACATTGAAAAGATGACATCTTTATTGAAGACAGCAATAGAAAAAGGCGTGGGGCAGGTACAGTTTAATGTTGTTAATGAAGAGACATTAAGAAAGGCCAGGGAAAATCCGGATCAATATAAGAATCTGTCAGTCAGGGTGTCCGGCTTTAGCCAGAAGTTCTGCTTGCTGGATGAAAAGATGCAGGATCATATCATTGCCAGGACAAAACACAGCAGGGGTTAGTCGTTTAAGTAATACCTGCATTGCGTTCATGCACAGACATTATGATGTACTTGGTTAAAATACTATAACATTATTGACGCCTCAGTGCACAGGTGACATTACATCAGGCAATGTCATTACCTATGCAGCTTCTTGGACAGAACACCGTGGAATTTCAGTCTTTTGTGAATTATAATCGCCGTAATAATCATAGGAACGATGGCAAGGACTACTATAAATGACCAGGTGAAGGCGTAATTACCGCGAAAATATCTTGTAATCGTCAAATCAAAGCCAATGCATATTACAAGTATGTCCGAGAGGATCATTATTATGTAATTTATAGCTCCGTGCAGCTTGGTTCGGATTAAGAAGAATGTGACTAAAAATACGCTAACCAGTATGACTTCAAGAGGAAGCACCAATGAGAAAACCGCTGAGGTGTCAGCAATCCAGGAGGCTATAAGCATGAAATATCCTACAGCGGTCAAGATGAAAACCAGTAAAATAGGTACGAATCTGCGAATATGACCCCGGATAAATATTCCTGACATCAGAACCCACACAAGGGCCATGGACGACACCACATATTTAGCCCATGAAAATTGACCGGTGGTTAAAAAATCGAGCAACACAATAAAAATTGCCGTTGCTGCCCAGGATGTGGTAAATTCTCTGAAAAAAGTGATTTTCTTTTTTAAAAACGGAAATGCGACGGATACCCACAGCAGCACCGCGGACAGTATTGCAAAAACAGACCAGGTTATAGTGGAGGTTGCATGAAAATCAATGATGGCCGGTATCAAGGCTACCATAAAAAAGCACATGGTAAGAATAAAACCGACCATCTGCCTGACAACTTTTCTTCTATTACCGACGGAATGATGCTTTTTAAAAACGGGATAATCACTCTTGGAAAAATCAAAACTCTGTTTGGGGTTGTGGACAGGGGTGTCGCACAACGGGCACTTTTTATGATATTCAGCGAGTTCTACCCCGCATTCAACACAGTATGACATAACGGCTCCTTTCAGCAGTTGCTTTGTATTTTAATACCGACTCCCAGTTTGCGCAGCCGTCTGAAAAAGTTTCTTTCAACGACGGCGTCTTTTATTACCCGGCCAAATGTCAAATAGAGTTTCCCATTGTATCCAACTAGTGCGCCGGTTGCTTTGGAATGGGGGTCGGGGCCCAAATTACATGTTATATGCTCAACATGCCGCGCCATTGACGGCGGTAATTTGATAAGGCCAAGATTTGACATTGTCCCCGAGTGCTGGGTAGAACCCTGTGTGTTGGCTATGTATTTTGTTATGGGCAGCTTAACGAACAGGGGAATATGGCGTACCAGTGCGCTTTCGCCAACTGCTACATTATCTCTCATCAGCATCATCATTTTATCAAGTTTTGTGTTTTCCCGGACGAAGCCCTGAATGTATGAAATAAGGCCATTGAAGTCAGGGAAATCCGGTGGATTTACCTTGGGGGTTACGAAAAGAGAAAAATTTCTCATACTGTTTGATTTCAGCAGATTACGCATATTAACAGGCACCTGTATTGCAACGGTTCTATATTTTTCAGGTTTCTTTACTTGTTCCTTTTGAATGCCGATCAATGTATCCATATATACCGCCACTAGTAGTTCCGTTATTGTGACCCCATAATATTTTGATATTTTTTTTAAGTCGCCCACGGCCATTATCCCGGTAATAATATTAAATTCACCTATAGGGAGAATATGACCTTTAACAAGAAAGGCCTTCGTGCCGCCAAAAAGATTCCGCTCTTTTTCATCCGGATTAATGAAATCTGTCGAAGCGGAGTATCTCTTATGGTCGTCTGAAATTTCCCCGGGTTCAATTTCACTGTCCGGTTCAATAATGGAACCGTCATTCTCAACTTTGTGTCCCAATAGCCGCAGATATACCATTATCAGAGTTTTCGAGAATTCAAGAGCACCGTATCCATCAGACATGACATGGGAAAATTCTACAGCGATTCGATTTTTAAAATACAATACTTTATATAAATAACCATTATAGTAAATGGCATTGATGTTCTCGCAGGGGGAAGGGGTATCGCAGTGGATGGAGTGGGGTTCTTTGTTCTTTTCGAGGTAATTCCAAAAAACACCCTTCCGAAGGCTGACATTAAAATAGGGGAATCTGTTGTATGTGTTTTCCAATGCCTGTTGAAGGGCAACGGGTTCAATATTTTCTTTTAGCGTGAATGCAAGACGAAACAGGGTCGTCTGCCTGTCGGAAACAATAGCCGGATAGATTTTTGCTGAATTATCAAGCCTGTACCAAGAACTCTCGGCTAACTGTGTTTCTCTCATTTACCATACCTTCCCATCAGAGTAATTATATCACACCGGTGTCCGAGTTATCCGTCGGATACTTCGGTCATCTGTCCGAGTTATCCGACGGATAACTCGGACAAATATGTCTGGTGGTGGGGGGAAAATAGCCCGTCAGGTTATTTGTTGTGGGTAACATACAGGCGCTTGCCGTCAAGCAGGTGGTTCATCATGGTTTCGGTTTTAGTTTGAAGCTGGTTGACGATTGCAGGGCTCATAAGGAATATGTCCTCAAGCTCCGGGGTTTTGGCAAGTAAGAGCATGATGTTTTCCCGGCCTTTGATAATTTTTATTATGCGGTGAATGTTGTCGATTTCAGCCCGAGTGATTTCTTCAAACAATAATAGGTTTTTTTCTGCATCAAGGGGCCATTCAGAGCTGATTTCGGGCTCTCTCTCATAATCCGTGGTGTCGATTACATGCTGAAAACGTATTGCATTCATAGCGTTTTTCATAAAGCACGACAGCAGTTCGATTCGGTCTGCATAAAGGTTGAGCTTTGTTTTTAATGAAGAATCCGATGCTTTGGCGATGTCTTTAACCAGTTTCGAAGCTTCTTCAAATAGAGCTATAGCTTTTTTTAGGGCGGCTGTCGCCAGAAAAACACCTGAATATCCGCGGATAAAGGAACTGTTTTGTATGTCAAGTAAGTCATTGGCATGGGCTTCATCATTTGCCTGAAACTGGAATTTCCTGAAATAGTCTTTTTCATCCGGAGTGAGTTCAGATGGAAACAGCACAAATGGCCTGTTGAGCCAGCGCTGGTTGATGCAACAGGATACCAGCCCTTCGAGACCTGTGTCCAGATAGTGCACGATGCCCTTTTCAGTTTTATCCCATACCGCAACAAGGTCGTCCGCTTTGTCCTCCCCGACTATTTTTGCAGCGGTTTTTCTTATCAATAATGTTCTGGCTGCCAGACCTTTGACCGGCGATGAATTGAAATCGTCCATCAGAGTGTAATATTCATTAAAATCCGTATCGTCAATGGTTAATATAGCAGCCGGGAGACCAGAGTAATATGAATCTTCATAAGCTTCGATAAATGAAAAGGGCCTGGCGATATTTTTTACAGGCTGCAGAACGTATTCCCAGTTGAGAAATAGTTCGGATGCAAGGGGCTTGCCTGTATTAGTTTTTTTGTTAACAGCCTGGTGGTCGGGAAGGGTTTGCCACATGGCATCCATCTCATGCTCCGGCTCCTTTATCCCGATATTGCTGTTGATTTCAATCCAGGCGTCAACACCGGCTTTTTCGGTGCCTGAATTTAAAGCATCGAGAAACTTTCCGATTCTTTGGTCCATGGGGATGTTCCGGCACCATTCAGGTCCGTTTTTACCGGTGTAAAGTCCGGAGCTCCAGCATATGCCCCCTCCGCTGTCATTGGTAAATATATGGAAATATTCAATATCAACGGCTGAACACAATTTTTCCATTGCATCTGTATACATAGTTAAGATTTCAGGTCTGTCTATGCACGGGCTGTAGTAGTAATTTTTTGCACGCCTCGGATGATCGCATCTGGGTCCGCGCCACTCAGGGTGGGCTCTGAATACTTCTTCGGGCAGATAACATGGCTCTTTCATATGAAAAGCGCCTTTAAGACCATGTTTTTTAAGTATTTCACTTCTTTTTTTTATCAATTCAAAGTTGTCCGCGGCATAATCCTCAGGAAGCCATTGCTTTAATTCTTCGGGTACGATTATTTTAAACAGCGCGGTTACCAGCATTCCCCAGTTCGGATAAGGGTCGCTTAAATCCCGTTCCCACTGCCATCTGCTTTTTTCAATTTGGCTGATTGTTATGTGGGTTGCTCCCATATCGATTGCCTTTTTTACCTTAAATTCAAACTCGCCCAGCGATTCGCTGGTAAAGGTAAATATCTTTCTCTCGCAGGTGTTTTCCATTTATCCGGCCTCCGGTTTTAATGCTATACATACTATATTCTTTTTGAATGGGCTAATCAACATATTGATAAAAAAATATTTCTTTTTAAGCTTAATTTAAGGATTGTAAATTATTATATGAGTATATCAGCAACATGGTGGAGGAAGTTATGAAAAGTAGAAGTAGTATATTTGGACTAATTGCGGTCTTGTTGTCAATGACAATGGTTTTAACGGCGTGCGGAAGCAGTACGATTGAAATCCCTATGTTTGACGGCAGTACTGTTGAAGTTAATACAAAGGATATGACTAAAGATCAGGTACAGGCCCTTGAGCAAATTGCAGCCGGCGAAGCCAGCATGGCAGTACTGGTGCAGAACGGATTATTTACCCAGGAAGAAATGACTGAGCTGGGATTGGTAATTGGAAACCGGGGACTTGCAGGCGGCGGGGAAACTTCGGGCGGAGGATTTCCGGGGATAAATCTTAATGCTGATTTGTCCTCTATAGATATAAACGATTTGAATCTTGAAGGATTGAGCCCTTCACAGGTGGAAGCTATAGAGCAGGCGATTGCCGGTGAAAGATCCCTTCAGTCGCTTATAGACGAAGATGTTTTTGTGTTGAAACAGCTGAGAACCATTGGTCTTCTTGGGGCAGATGCAGTTGGAGGACGGCCGGGAGGCGTAGGCAAGGGAGGAAACTCATCCGGCGGCGATTCAGATAATAGCGGAGGCACCGGCGGCGATGGAAATTAAATAAAACAAAATTCCATATTTAATATAAAGCGGCTGCAATTTATTTGCAGTCGTTTTTAGTGGAATCATCAATCCGGCCGTTTGCTGCATTGATTTTGAGAAAAATGCTAAAGATATAAATATATTGTTACTATCGCATTGGTTATTTCAATGGTAAAATCTCAGTAAGCGAGGTGGATGTATGCTTAATCTGGATATTGAACAGTTTTGGAAAGACGATAAATTAGCTCATGAAGACAACTGTTTTTCAAATGACGCACCCCAGGCAGCCCTTGGAGTCAGGATGTCCGATACATGTGTTTTTGCAGAACTTGGCGAGACAGGGAAATTATGGTTACCCTTGGATAGAGAACGAAGGATGGAACTCAATAAAAGATACAATGATAAGGCTGAAAAAATCGTAGGCAAACGGTTCTTAGGGGAGTATTATCCAGCAGATGATGAAAAATATCCTGCAATACTCAGCATAGGGGAAGTTTTTGGGGGGCGGAATATGACCCATGAACACTCCGTATGGTTGGAAAGTTCAATCAACACACCGGAGAAACTTGAAAAGCAGCTTGATAAAGTAGACAGTATGGATATCCGGGATTTCATTTTACCGGATAATTGGTACAGCGAGAAAAAAAGAATAAATGAAAAGTATGGGACAAGACCAATCCAAGTAAGAAGCGTCCGTGGTCCGGTAACGCTGGCTACATCCATATATGGAGTGGAAAATCTAATATTTCTAATTCTGGATGCTCCGGAACTGGCGGAAAGGTTCAGCAAGACTATCGCAAGAGTTATTATAAAAATTACAGAAACCATGGATGAGGAGTGCGGTTTCACACCTGAGAACGCACCGAATGGTTTTCGATTTTATGATGATGACTGCAATTTAATGACACCCGAAATGTATAATCTGTTCGGTTATCCGGTGCTCAAAGAGGTCTTTGCATATACCGACAGGAACCCGGATTTCCATAAGCATAAAAGATACCAGCACTCTGATTCGGCGATGACCCATCTGCTGCCGCAATTGGCGGACTTTAATCTGACCGGATGCAACTTCGGGCCGACAGTGACAGTTGAAGAGATAAGAAAACACATGCCGAATACCCGCATTGACGGACAGCTGGCTCCGTTTACATTAATGAGCAATAATGAAGAGGATATTATTGCTGAAGTGAAAAGGGATTGTGAAATGGCAAAGGATACGAAAGGGTTGAATATTGCTACAGCCGGATCCGTCAACAACGGCAGCATGCTCACGAGCTATAGGACGGTCATGGCAGCGATACAGAACTACGGTAGATATAGTTGAATGAAATACTAAATAT
>JAUVJE010000201.1 GCA_030592355.1 Clostridia bacterium | reverse complement strand
TAGATAAGCAATACTATCAGTCAGCCAGGATTGACGGTGCTTCCAAATGGCGCACTTTTACAAAAATCACTCTTCCGCTTCTATCGCCGATGATTTTCTATATAGCGATAATATCGTTTATCGGTGCTCTGAAAACCTATATTCAGGTAGTGGGCCTTTATGGGAATAATCCGGGTCCGGCAGACACAGCGATGACGATTGTATATTATGTTTATGACAAATTCTACGGAGCCAACGATCCGCCGATAGCAGCGGCGGCCAGCGTAATACTCTTTTTAATAATACTTGTATTTACGTTTATACAGCTTAAAATCAGCAAAAAAAAGGTTCAGTATTAGGGAGATATTATGAGGACGACTTACAAGATAATAGTTTATATACTTCTGGCGGCGGGAGCTATAGTGATGCTTTTCCCTTTTTTCTGGATGATTACGGGAAGCCTGAAGACATATAATGAAATCACAGCGTCGCCCATTGTCTGGTGGCCTAAGGTTGTCCAATGGAGCAATTATGCCCAGGCGTTGGAATATGCGCCCTTTGACAGGTATTTTATTAATACGGTATTAGTTGCCACAATCAATACCGCAGCGGTTCTTTTGACATCAATATTTGCAGCGTTTGCTTTTTCACGGTTAAAGTTCAGGGGAAGGGATATGATTTTTTCAATATTGCTGGCAACATTGATGATTCCAAGCCAGATACTGATAATAACCAATTATGTTACGGTGGCTGTGCGTATGCACCTCATGGACACCATGCTTGCATTGATAATACCCTATACAGCGAGTATATTTTACATATATTTACTGCGGGAATTCTTTAATCAGATACCGGAGCAACTGTATCTTGCAGCAAAAGTAGATGGCACATCAGACTGGCGCTATCTGTGGAAAATTATGGTTCCGAATTCAAAAAACGCACTTATTACTATAGGTTTGTTCAGTTTTATTGCATCATGGAATTCTTATATATGGCCGCTGTTGGTTACAAATACTGAGACAAAAAGAGTATTGTCAATCGGACTGAAGTATTTCAGCGGAGAGGCCGGGACGGACTATCATCTTCTGATGGCGGCGGGTACGATTGTCATTATTCCATTGCTTATTATATATCTGTTCCTGCGGAGATATATAATGGAAGGTGTTTCCCGTGCAGGGATTAAAGGTTAATACAGGAAATGTTTCCTGTTAATAATAAATGAGAAAAAGGAGAATAAAAATGAAAAACAGAAAATTTATTGCTTTGTTACTTGCTGTTTTAATGATTGTTTCATTTGCTGCATGTAAAAAAGATGACGGCGGAGAGGCCTCGGCTGCACCTACAGCCGCACCTACAGTTGAACCAGCAAAAGAGTGGCCGGCAATTCCTGCCGGAACGTTGATTCAGTTTTGGCATGGAATGAGCGGCGCGAACGGGGAGGCCCTCGATTTCATCGTAGCAAAATTCAACGAAGAAAACACTTTGGGAATTACAGTTGAAGGAACATACCAGGGTGGTTATGGAGACCTTCATACCAAACTTATCGCAGCCTTACAGGGTGGGGAAGCTCCGCACATTGCCCAGGCATATGCAAACAATATTATGGTGTATATGGACTCTGAAGCTATCGTGCAGTTGGATGAATACATATTTGACAGTCAGGTAGGGGTTAATGATTTTAACGACATAGTTCAAGGCTACAGGGAAGAAAACAGCAACTATCCCGATGGCAAGTTCTATTCACTGCCTTTCAACAAATCCACAGAAGTGTTTTATTACAACGAAACTTTCTTTAAAGCCAACAGCCTGACAGTACCGACAACCTGGGATGAATTGGCCGCAGTATCAATTGCAGCTTCCGAAATACTCGGAAAACCTGCATTTGGCTATGACTCGCTTTCCAACCTGTTCATTACTTGGTCGCAGCAGGCAGGCAGCGGTTATACTAATAATGAAGGAGCTGTTTTATTCGATACACCTGAAGCAAGGACGGCACTTCAGTTCTTTGTTGACGGCATCGAAGGCGGATACTTCCGTACAGCCGGAGAAGACAGATATTGTTCAGGCCCGTTCAATGATGAAAATCTTGTAATGTTTATTGGGTCGACATCAGGTTCGAAATATGTCGGAAGCGATACATTTGAATGGAATGCAGCCCAGGTTCCTTTCGGAGTAAATAAAAAGGTTATCCAGCAAGGATCCAACATGTTCATGCTTAAATCCAATGAAATTGAACAATTAGCGACATTCGAATTTATGAAATTCCTCATGGCTCCTGAAAACACAGTTGCATGGGCAATAAGAAGCGGATACCTGCCTGTAAGAATAAGTGCACGTGAAATGCCTGAATACGTAGATTTTGTAGCAGCCGGAACAAATCCGACCAAAGAAGTGGGAACATCATATGATGGCAGCTGGTATATTTACGATCCTGTATTCAAAGACAGTTACAGTGTAAGACAAGCGGTTGATACAGCTGTTGAAGAAGCAGCCACCGGAATGAAAACAGTTGACCAGGCAATCACAGACGCAGCAGCAAGCCTGAAATAGAAAACTTAATTAAACTTAAGAAAGGAGAAGGTAGCCTTCTCCTTTCTTTCCTTATCAACGAACTATCGGTCCTAGGTATCCGTCGGACAACTTGGCAAAATGTCCCAAGTATCCCATGGATGATTGGGTCAAAACAACAATTTGGGGTGAAGATGATCTGTTGATGTGGAAAGAACTGCCCGTTGGCCGGGGAACCGCAGCGGGAATTTATACTATATAAGAAATTGGTGATTAGATGAAAAAGATTATTTCAATACTATTGGTTCTGGTTATGATGACGGCGGTTATTTCAGGATGCTCGAATAATGGGAGTGAGTTATCTGAAACTCCCGGAGAAACTCCGACGCTAATTCCGACCAAGGCCCCGGCGAAAATGCCGGAATTGCCGGATATGAATTTTGAAGGAATGAATTTCTTTGAAGACGGATATGAAATTGTTGAATTCAAGGGGCTCAGTGATGGAGACACAGCTACCTTCCTTGTTAATAAGTTGCCTACTGATACCAGATTTCTGGCAATTGACACTCCTGAGATGAACAGTTCGACGGACGGACAGCAGCCGTGGGCTGCAGCTGCAAAGCAATATACGCTTAATGCACTTTCTAATGCCGAAGTAATTATTCTCGAACTGGATGAAGAAAGCGATATTTTTGATAACTACAACAGGTTGCTGGCGTGGATTTGGGTTGACGGCGAACTTCTTAATTACAAGTTGGTTGAAGAAGGACTGGCTTATGTAAAATATTTGTACGGCGATTATAAATACAATGTTGAAATGATAAAAATTGAAACCGAAACACAAAGGCGTGATATAAAGCTCTGGGGCGAGGATGACCCGGACTATGATTATGAGAAAAAGGAACAGGAAGTATCCTTAAAAGAAGCCAGGGAACTGCCGAGGGGGTCGAATGTAATAATCACTGCGGTTGTTACAAACAAAATCGGGAAAAATGCGTTTATTCAAGATGAAACAGGTGCGAATTATATTTATGCCAACAGGTACAATTACTCAGCGCTGGTGCCGGGCAATGAAATAACGCTTTCAGGTAAAGTGACCGAGTACAACGGACTTTTGGAAATCACAGACATAAAAGATAAAAAAATAACCGCGTTATCAGAAGGCAATACTTATGCGCCGGTTATTATAAACTTGGATGAAGTGACCGAAGCCAACGAATCCCTGTATGTAAAGGCTGAAAATCTCGAAGTTACGGGGATTGAGACCATTGATGGTGAAAAGGGATACAATGTAATTGTTAAGCAGGATGACGAGGTGGGAATCATTCGCATCGACAAGTATCTTAATCCATATATAGAACCTGAATTCTTTACAATCGGAGAAGTGTTCGATGTAATCGGAAATGTCGGCCAATACGGGGAGGCGCACTATATTATGATTAGCGGGGAAGAAGCTGTAATAAAATAAACCCGCTGAAGATTACCCAT
>JAUVJE010000198.1 GCA_030592355.1 Clostridia bacterium | reverse complement strand
TAGTACACCCTCTGGCTAAAAACAGATACCCCCAAAAATGAGAGCTGCAAAGAAAGGAAACGCTACAAGGATGCCGAACATTATCAGAAGATATCTTGGGGTAAGAGACCCCTTTTTAAGAAAGTTATAAAAAATTATCAGAAATACTGCGTTCAGTACTGCTGAAATATAGTTGTACGCACTTTTACTTTGGATAAAAGCACAACTATCCGACGTAAAAACACATATCATGTTTATGACGTAAATCGCGACACATATATAAAATGCTGTCTTCCAAAGCCTTTTCTTATCCATACTCATTTTCTTCTCCGGCTGGCCTTCTTACTTCTTCGGCTGACTGTAAGTGTCCGTTTGTGGGGTTACCTTCCTTTATATCAAACGTAATTTAGCCGAAACATGTTCCAATTATTGAAAACTGCCCGGACAATATAACAGTCTTCTTTTTTATAATTTTATTTCACCTTTTGATATTTTTTCAAGTGTTATCGGGTATAACCGGTGCTCCTGAGCCAATACTTTGGCTGCCAGGGTTTCTGGGTTGTCGTCATCGGATATTTGAACTATTACCTGGCTGAGTATCCTTCCGTCATCATACTTATCATTAACAAGATGAATCGTTGCACCGGATTCTTTATCACCGGATTCAATTACCGCCTTATGAACCTTATCGCCATACATTCCCCTGCCGCCATATTTTGGTAAAAGAGCAGGATGAATATTCAGAATCCTATTCTGAAATTTACTGATTACCATCGGTCCGAGTTTTTTCATGTAACCCGCAAGGACAATAATATTAACTTTATGTTTTTTCAGGACAAGAAGCATCGCTTCATCGAGTTCATCGCTGCCCGGGTAATTCCTGCTGCTGAGATGATATACCTGGATTCTGGCGTTCTCGGCTTTTTTCACAGCACCTGCACTTGAATTATTGCTGATAACAACGCTAACTTCTCCGTTAATCTTGTTATTTCCGCAAGCATCTATGATAGCCTGCATATTACTCCCGCCGTGAGACGCAAGAATTCCTATTCGTAGTTTCATTTATACTCCTAAAGCAATGGTATTGATAATCTGCATTCTTCCGTTTGCTCAACTGTTGGCATTGATGGTATTCCTCCCTTGCCCGTTGCCGCCATTGCTCCCGCTGCATTAGCAAAATCTGTAATTTCATAAAGGTCGGTCCTGCTTAATTCATCAAGTCTTTTCCCAAATACTGAAATCTTATGCAATACCGCACCGACAAAGGCATCTCCGGAACCTGTAGTGTCTACGACCTTTGTATCATATGTTTTAAAAAGACCGTCGCCGTTTTTATGTTTGTAATAGCATCCTTTTGGACCAAGAGTGGAAAATATCAACGGAATTCCCCTGTTGAATAATTCTTCCGTCGCTTCCTTTATATCCTCGAGTCCTGTTAAGAAATAAAGCTCCTCGCCGGAAATCTTCAATATGCCGGCGTAGTCCAGCATTGACGTTATCACTTCTTTTGCTTCATCTGTATTGTCCCAGAGCAATTCCCTGAGATTAGGGTCAAATGAAACAATTTTCCCCTTTGACGACGCATATTCAGCAGCTTTCCTTGTTGCGCTTCTGGCGGGCTCATAAGTCATTGAAACAGATGAGAAATGAAGTATGTCGCACTCGTCAATAAGCTTATAGTTTATATCCTTTTCAGAAAACATCAGGTCCGCGCCGTTTTTCCTGTAAAATGAAAAGCTCCTGTTGCCGGATTCATCCAGCTGCACGAATGCCAGTGATGTCTTGGCAGAATCTGAAAAAACAAAACCTGACATGTCTACGTTCCTATCATCAAGCGTCCTCCTCAGAAATTTTCCAAAATCATCATTACCCGCCATACCCATAAAAGACACAGGAGTACCAAAAGTGGCGACCGAAGCCGCGACATTCGCCGGACCGCCCCCGGGGTTTCGTTCAAAAAGTATATTACCGTTTTCAGAAATACCCGCCGGGGTAAAATCAATCAGAATTTCTCCTACACAACAAACTTTCAGCATATATTTCTCCCAGAATGTTTTTACATCTTAAATAGTATAGTAAATGTAAACCTATTTCAATATTATCATCCTATAATTCTTAAATATGCCTTGGGCATATTTAAGAATTAAAAAGGACTGGAATAAAAATAAAATCTTAAATATGCCTTGGGCATATTTAAGATTTTAAAAGTCGAAAGATAGATTAAATGTCAGTCAGAAAGATATTTTTTAAATCCGGATGACATGATAATTGATCCGTCGTTTTTTATTATCAGGCATTCTGTATTTTCCAGACTTTCTATCAATTCCAATCCTTCTGCCAAATCCATGGCGAATACAGCTGTTGACAGCCCATCGCCGTCTATTGATTTTTCACTGATAACCGTAACACCGGCAATATCATTTACAACGGGATATCCGGTGAACGGGTCTAATATATGGTGGTAAACAACACCGTCTTTCTCAAAATTACGTTCGTAAGGGCCGGATGTTACCACTGACATCTCACCGATTTCCACAACCTGCATATATTCACCGGTAGCCTTAAATGGGTCCTGTATGCCTATTTTCCATTTATCACCGGATGGCTTTTCCCCTAATGTAATCACATTTCCACCAAGATTAATTAATGCTCCGCTGCAGCCGGCAGTTCGCAATATTTCCACCACCTTATCGGCAATGAAGCCTTTTGCGATTCCGCCTGTGTCGATTGACATACCGGGTTCTACAAGTCCGGCGTCTCCACTATAGAGTATAATATTATCTATTCCCAGTAGTTCCATGGCACTATTAATCTCTTCTTTTCCCGGAACCACTGCTTCCTCTGTCCCGATTTTCCATAAATCTACAATAGGTCCTATTGTTATATCAAAATAGCCCTTGCTGGCGATATAATACTCCATGCTTTTTGTCAGTACCTCATGTGTTTCAGGAGATATGTTTTCCAAAGTTATACCGGCGCTTTTATTAATCGCATATATGTCGCTGCTTTCGATATTTTTAGACAGTATTGATTCCAATCTTTCAATTTCACTAAAAGCCTTATCCAGGTTTTTTCCACCGTTGCTGCCATATACTGTAATGGTTATTATCGTCCCAAGATAAAATCCTGACCGGGAGATGGGCTCATCACTTCCGACATCGCATGCCGCCATTGAAATTATAAGAATAAATGTTATAAGTACTGCCAGTAATTTTTTCATCACACCACCGTTGCTGCAATCTGCATATATTGTGTTCCCTTTTTATCTCTACTTTATTATTTTAGTATATAATGACGTATATGGATAGAAAAAAGAAAATCCAAAATGAATTTTTTACAATTCTTCGGTACGGGGGCGTTGGGCTGGTGAATACGGGCGTCACGGCTACGGTCATTTTTTTACTGAAACTTACAAGTATCCATTACTCACTGTATACGCTGGCAGGCTATGCAGTCGGCATTGCAGTCAGCTTTTTTCTAAACCGTCGATTCACGTTTAAAAAACAAAACGAAAATGCCGGAAAGCAAGCCGCAAAATTTATAGCAGTAACAGTTTCACTGCTTCTTTTAACTCAACTTATCCAGTATCTATTAATAGACATCGCAGGAATAAACGAGACCATCGGTGTAATTTTAGGAATGGTATTTTACACCGGCACCGGTTATATTATTAATCGTATATTTGTATTCCGTTAAATTATTCAACTCACTGCTTCTTAAACTAAACCCACAGCTGATTTTCTGACGATAGCCTTGGGCAAACGTTTACCCAAGACTATTGTTTGGTACGCATCTTGCGATAGAACCTATGGTCTGTATTTTGTCATTCATCCCCGGACCATAATAAAAAGCCATCTGATGATGACTTAAAACGGGGAATGACCTTTGTCTGCCATAACGGTTATATCTGTCGATGTGTTCCCCGCCGTTTATGATATTCCTTAGTTTTGGTACGCATCTTGCGATAGAACCTATGGTCTGTATTTTGTCATTCATCCCCCGACCATAATAAAAATCCATCTGATGATGAC
>JAUVJE010000167.1 GCA_030592355.1 Clostridia bacterium | reverse complement strand
TAGATCAAATTATTACAATGTATAAATATACGGATGCCTTGGTTTCTGCTGAAGGAGCCTGGGGTTATCCCCCGGCTTTTCCGTTCAGTATGGAATACAGGGTTATGTTTGAAAAAGCGACGGCTGTGTATAAGGCCGGCGGTAATCCTACGCTAAATGTATATACCAAAGACGGAGAAACCGTAACGCCCTCATTGGAAAAAGAAAATATCGCGGATAGTGATTTAGGGGGCAATGTATCAGACTTGGGCGGCTATTATAACGAGCTTAAATATTTTACAGAATGTGTATGGAAAAATCTTCCGATAGAACAAGCTACTTTGGAGGAAGGTGTGAAATCGTTTGAGTTTGTTATAAAAGAAATAAGAAATGCAGGCGGCCAGCCCCCTGTATATTAATTTCTGAATCTTTTAGGAGTGATCATGAATATTGAAAATAAATTTGGGAAACTGAGTCTTTCGACAGAAAGCGGTCCTTATGCGGGTGGTTTTGCAGAACTGGCATTTTTGTTAGAACCTGCAGATTCTATTGATATGAATCCCAGAACCATGATTGAGATAGTGCGATTTTCACGATTTTTCTCCAATCAGTTTTCGCCCCCGCAGACCCACGATCCCACTGCGCCGGGTTATGTTGTTGCTAAAAGAAGCGACGGGATGTTCATCAATGTTGTCATTAGACGCATACCCGATGTATATTACCGGCACGGCAGCACATTCCATGTTATTCAGCTTACCCTTGGCGAAGCACCGCTTGAAAAGGGAGGGACCATAAAAGTCATTTATGGGTTTAAAGGAGCGGGGAGTCCGGGGACGCAATGCCCGCCCTTGGCTAAACAATATAATTTCCCTGTGTTTATTTCTCAGCGGCATGCCTTGGGCAGCAGGACATTCACGGAAGAAAGAGCAATTTCCTTTGAATCGCTGTTTGTAAAAAGTAAAAATGTAAGCACCAATGATGTGAAAAACGAAGCGGCTTTCAATCCGCGGCTGCAGATTTTTGGAGGCAGCCCTGAAAGATTAAAAATTATTGTTTCCCCTAGGAGTGGTAAAAGTGCAATGGTAACTACCAATGTAACTGATATTTACGGAAACCTGTCGGGTTCTGCTAATGGAATTGTGGAGATTGTTGATGTTGGCAAGGTTGAAATAAGCGGAGGATATGGAAAAATATATCTGGATATAACGGAAAGTCGCGTGCAAAGAGTAACCGGAATCCACAGTGAGCTGAATCTGTCGGCTATCAGTAATCCATTTTTTATGAATCAAAATATTGCGTGGGGCGAAATTCACAGCCATAGCGGAATAAGCGATGGTCTTGGTTCTGATGAAGAGAATTATACTTCTGCAATTAAAGCCGGATTGGATTTCGGAGCGTTGTCGGACCATGATACCTTGATGGAAAAGGACTCCGCATTGTGGGACAAGACGATTGAAAACGTTAAAAAATATGGTGATGAACCGGATTTTACCACTCTTTTGGGATATGAATCCCTGGCATATAAAGAAGGTGAAATCGCAGGACATATAAATATCTACTACCCCGGCATGGAAGGAATCATGGCCGGCAGGCCTGATTTATTATCTATCCCGGGGATATGCAAAGAATACGGGGCACTGGCTATTCCGCACCATACTATGTACGGAGGTCCGTTCTTTGACCAGATGGGCATGAAAATGGAATATCTGGATCCGAAGGATTTTGATTCTTCCATAATGCCGGTTGTAGAAATTTACAGCACCCATGGATGTTCAGAAACCGAAGGCTGCGAGCGGGCTGTGATTGGAGTTAAAAAAGAGAGGTCTGTTAACGCGGCACTTAAAAAGGGATTTAAGTGGGGATTCATCGGCGGCAGCGACAGTCATGAAAGTCTGCTTGGGCATCACTTCAGGGTTGATAAAGTTCCCCGCACCATAAACAACGAGCATATGCAATTCAGGCACGGTATAACGGCAGCATGTGTGGATGAGTTTTCCAGAAGGGGTATATTCAACGCCCTTCGAAGAAGGAGTGTCTATGCTACAACAGGGGAACGAATATTACTTTCATTTGTTATTAACGGATGTTCCATGGGCAATGAAATGGATGCATTTAATTCTGAACTACAAAGAAGCATAAATATTTTCGCCGCGGGAACTTCCGTAATCAGTAGAATTGATATTATAAGAAACGGTGAAATAATTCATCAGAGAAATCCAGGGTCCCTGAATTGCGAAATATTATTCATTGATGAAGAACCCATTGATTCAGACACATATTACTATGTAAAAATCATACAGTCCGATGGCGAAATGGCATGGAGCTCTCCTATATGGATTAATGTTAAATGAGCGTGCAATGCTTCATACCTGCCCTGATATTCCCATAGAAAAGAGTTTTTAGTAAATTAGCCATAAGAACCGGGCAGGAGAAACATGGCCGGTATTTGCTGTCTGGCAGTCTTGCGGGTAATTCAAAATACACACAGCAGTAGAAGAACAATTAGATTTGATGTACAATAAATGAGCTTATTCAGAGTTATATTAAATTCAGGTTGTGGTGGTTGTGAATGATAATAATCAATTAAAAATATCCATCCCGGTAATAAATCAAATCAGAGAGTATTGCTATTCTCTTGCGGAGCATTCAGGTGACAAGGCGTTTGAAACCGAACATATAAAAAAGGTTGAGCGTTATGCATTGGAACTGGCTGATGTCAGAAAACTCAAGACTGATATTGTAAATCTTATAGCGGTACTTCATGATATCGGAAGGACAAAAAACGGAATTTATGGCAAAGGGCATGCAAAAGCAAGCGCGGCTGAGGCGAAAATCATCCTTAAGAAATTCGAAATTAATAAGAAGTCAATAAATACAATTACCAGGGCCATATCCAATCACAATAAAAAAAGAAAAATTCACGGCAAGTATTCAGAGCTCATAAAAGATGCTGATTCCATGGCCAGATATTCGAAAGTGCCCGACTTCAATGACGGGTCCCGTGAATTCCTAAGAAACAAATATGCCAGGATAGGCAAGTGCATCATATCCAATATAGAAACCGCTGATGCCGGTGGAATCCTGTATGATAAAATCAAAGAAATAAAAATCAACATAGAGAAAATGTCAGGGGAAGCAATAGCGCCTGCGGACGTTCATGAAATTAGGGTGGATATCAGAATTGCGCGATCAATAATTTGGTATATAAAGAAAAGCGCTAATGGTAATTGCAGGGTTCTCCTAGAAATTCTGGATAAGGATTTGCGAGACATCTTTAAAGACTATGAAACGGCCAGGAGAACCCATGTCTTCAGAAAGAAAATCAAAGGCCAGATCAGCTCCGGGAAGCTGATGGATTATCTTGATAAAGCAAAGAAAAATGCATATGGAAAATTGAGGGAAAAAGTCAGTGGGAAACACCGGACTGCGATAGAAAAAATCATGGAAAAGGCAGAAATTATAAGCCCTTCATGCGGGACTAAAAGCACGGATTCAATACCGGATAACAAGCCGATTCAACAAATTATAAAATCAGCAAATATACAGGATTTTAATTCTATGCACCGCCTGAGGATTTTGTGCAAGAAGCTGATTTATCTTCAGAGGACAGGAATAATTACTTTCTCCCAACCGGATTTTATTGAATTACTAAAGGCCCTTCACAATAATATCGGATTATTGAATGACAGAATCGATAACGAAAAAATGCTGAAGAAAATTTATAAAGACAAACCCGGTATAACCCATAAGAAACAATTCGCCAGCATTTTGAACTTAATGACCGACATGGAAAATACCAAAGAACAGATAGATTCAAATCTGTTCGAAATGAATATCAGAATATGAATATATGATTATTAATAAATAGAAAGATTGATTTGTTCAAGTGTTCAATATGGTGTCGTAGTGAACTGTCTTGATATCAAGATATAGTAAATAAGACGCCATAAAAAAAATATTAATTAATTGCGGTATATCATGTAATCTTGACATCAAGATACAATAAAAGAAAAATAGCGGGAAAGTATATTAAATTGTCGTGGTATATTATATAATCTTGATATCAAGATAAGGTGAAAGGGATGTCATGAAAACAAATATTAAACTGATGGCAGCACTCCATAATCTCTACGTGGCTCTTGCAAAAGGCAAGGAAGGAAACCTAAAGGAGCTGGGGTTGACAGGAAGTGAATTCGCGATTCTATCGCATTTATATAGAAAAGGCAGGGAAAAGGTCCAGAAGCTAGGGGAAATAGCTATGATTACCAGTGGAACCACTACCTATATACTTGGTAAGCTTGGAAAGAATAATTTAATTATTAAGAAGAGGGACATACAGGATAAAAGAATCTTTTGGATTGAATTAACAGATAATGGAAGAGAATTCTACCTAAGGGTATTTGATAAACATATGGAATATATGGATGCTCTTTTTAGTGAATTCACTAAAAGTGAAAAAAAAGATTTTATTGAGAAAATAAAATACTTTGGGAAAAAGATAAATATAAAAGAAGAAAATAAATAAAATCATCAGATTTATTCCGTTGCTGAATATTTAATTTCTGGATTATTCAGCAACCTCTATATATAATAAAAAAAATATGTTACTTGGGGGAATTATGAAAATTATGGTTTACGAAGGTCCGCGGAAACTTATTATTGCGGAAGCCCCTGATAACCCTATGCGCAGGGATGAGGTTAGAATCAAGACCCTGTATTCCGGTATAAGCCATGGAACGGAAATGAATGTTTACCGTGGAGCCGCCCCGTTTTTCAGAAGGAAAAATGATTCTGAAACCAGATTGTTCACACCAGCTTCTGAAAGCGAGAAGTGGACATATCCAATAAGAAGCTGTGACCCGGGCGTGTGGTATATGGGGTACGCCAATGTCGGTGAAATTATAGAAACAGGTGAGGATGTTAGAGGAATCAAAAAAGGAGATATTGTATTTTCCAATTCGCCCCATCAATCACAGGCTATAAAAAAAGAAACTGAGGTTATCAGAATACCGGATTCAATAGACCCCGGGAAAGGTGTGTTTTTCGCCAACTTGATTACGACTTTCAACGGAATTCTTGATACAAAAATCAAACTGGGGGATACGCTTGTTGTATCAGGGCTGGGAGTCCTGGGACAGCTGTGCATCCAGATGGCAAAGATGTCGG
>JAUVJE010000045.1 GCA_030592355.1 Clostridia bacterium | reverse complement strand
TTGATTTTAGTAATTCCGGTTTACATCCTTTACGGGGCGGGTCAATCACAACCACATCAGGTTTCCCATGGGCTTCTACAAGTTCCGATGATACTTCTTCAGCTTTTCCAACGACGAATTGAATATTTTCAATGTTATTGGCTTTCGCGTTTTCCCTTGCATCTGTAATTGCCATATTGACTGATTCAACTCCAACAACTTTTTTCGCCTTTTTCGCAAGATACAGACCTATGCTGCCGATTCCGCAATATAAATCAAAGACGGTTTCTTCGCCTGTGAGATCGGCCATTTTACCGATTTTCATAAATAGGTAGCGTGCTTGTTCTTTATTAATCTGATAAAAGCTGTTTGGTGAAATAGAGTATTCAATCCCCAGCATACGGTCTGTAATTTTTCCTGTTCCATAAAGCGCTATATTTTTCTCTCCCAGTATGGTGTTTGTATCCTTGGTATTTATATTAAGCACTACAGTTTTTAAAACTTTATATCTTTCGGTTGCGCTTTTCACAAGCTCATCGAGCTCTGTTTTTTCCTTTTTGGATACAAGAATCAACATTACCCCTTCCGTACCCGTTCTGAAAGCAACATGCTTGATATAATCCGGCAGCTGCGGTTTGATAAAATTCATTATTTCATTGACTTCATCAGGCTGTATCGCACATACCCTGTGCTCAACTATTTTGTGGCTCCTTCGTTTATAGAATCCGGCCTTTCCATTTTCTACGGGATACTGAACCTTGTTTCTGTAATGATAGGGAAATTTCATGCCCTTTGTTGTTGAAACCTTTATTTTGTTGAATCCTCCGATTCGCTGCAAACAGTCCATTACATAATTCTGCTTGAATTTAAGCTGAATATCATAACGAAGATGCTGAAGACTGCATCCGCCGCATTTTCCGTAAACTTTGCAGAATGCTTCAACCCTTTCATCAACCGTTTCTATAATTTTATATATTTCAGCTATGGCATATTTTTTAGCTTTATGAATAATTTTAATTTCAACGGTTTCGCCAGTTATTGCGCCGTCAATGAATACAACGAAATCGTCAATACGTGCAACGCCACGTCCTTCATGCGTCATATTATCCACTTTAACCACATGCCTGCTGCCGGGATAGATTTTTACCTTTTCAATATAAAATTCCAAAGCAGCGTCAGAACCTTCATACCAGAGCCCATCTTCTTTCCCTATTTTCTGACGCGTCCACTCCAGATATAATAAAACCGCCACATCCAATTCTTTGAAGGCTGTTTCCCTAAGCAATTTTACTCCCGGGAATTCTCTTTCAGGTTCTATGGCATCAGCGATGAAAATGATTTTTTCAAGAAGCGACATATCCGGTCTACCGCAGGTATGATTTGTTATTGCATTAAGAACATCCTCATCGGTTATACCATAATTTTTTTTTGCTATAACGGCTCCGCATGGTCCATGAAGTATTTGCGGTATTTCTGCCATAGTTGTTGAAAAAGGTGTGTCTTTCAATAATTCAAGCTGCTCCTCAGTAGTGAGATTCTTTGCACAGTCATGAAGAATACCCGCCAACTCGGCTTTCTCTATATCGCATTTATAAAACTCTGCTAATTGTAATGCTGTTTTCGCTGTGAGAATTGTATGTTCGTACCTTTTTTCTCCCAAATTCTTCCTAAGATCACTCTTAATTTTCTTAATATTCATAGAGCCATTGTACCACAAACCGCTTATTTTCGCAATTTTTAGTAATTATTCTAACTTATATTATCACTCTGAACACCCGAAGGATATTCATTGAATTTTTAATGATTGCCTGAAGGGTGTTCACCAAAACGGGGGACGGTAAAAGAGCAGTCAGATGACTGCCTCTTTTACTTAGGTAATTTGGTTTTGATGTTTAGTCTCAGTATCCGTATCCTTCAGCGATATCAAGGAATATACTGTGGTAATGAATATCATTTTCTACATGCGCTGCCAGATTTTCAAGGCTCTCCGCCAACAAAACGGCAATAGCTTCTCCGTCAATCGGATCTGTTACAAGAAGAGTTCTGATTTCTTCTCTAATTTCTAACATTCCGTCAAATAACGGTCCCTGGACTGCTATTTTTTCCAATCGCACAACAGCCAATTCATTTCTCATAGTTCTGATTTTAATTCTAAGTTCAATTATCTGCACCTGCCCTTCGCGCCTTGTTAATTCACCACTTTCAACTGCGGCTCTAATCTCATCAAAATCAGCTCTTACGGCGGCAATATGCATTTCCCTGTCTGTAGCTGCCTGTTCATGAAACTCCTTATGGTTTTCATGCAATTCTAAAAATGTTTCCAGTCCTTCAGGATAGTACTCTTCAAATAAGTGCGTTACCCTGTTTAACCTATCCTCCCTTTCCTGTGCAGCCAGCTGCCTTTTCTCGGGTTTAGGTTCTACTGTTTCATCTGCAAAAGCTGTTATTGAAAAACTAATAACCAATGCCAGTGCGAGAACAACTATTAAAACTTTCTTCATATCCTTTTCCTCCTATAAATTATTTCAGTAACTTATTCCTTTTATACCTTAATATTACATCTCAAATGTAGAAAAACTGTATAATTGATGAGTGAAAATTGTACAATTAAAAACCAGAAAATTTCCAGGGAAATTTTCTGGTCAGGATATTTTGGGTATGTTATTCAGCCAATTGCTTTGCCAGATAGTAAAGAGGTCTGACCGCTGCCCCGGTTCCGCCTTTTGACAGAATGCCTTTTGTTTTCTCCGCCCAGAAAGTTCCTGCTATGTCCACATGAACCCAAGGCAAACCATTATTAAAATCACCTACAAATAATCCCGCTGTGATAGTTCCCGGATCTCCTGCGATATTTGTAAGATCAGCTTCTTCGTGTTTTATCATCTCTTTATATTCATCAAAAATCGGCATACGCCAGATTTGTTCTCCACTCATGGTAAATCCATTATCCGTCAAATTGAAAAATTCATCGTTGTTACTGATTGCAACCGATGCCTCTGTTCCCGTACACTTAAGTGCGGCGCCGGTTAAAGTCGCAACATCCAAAACCCTGCTTACATTTTCTTTGGACACTATATAATGCATGGCATCAATTAATGTAAGTCTGCCTTCAGCATCTGTATTACCGATGAATATGGATTTCCCTCCCATGGAACCTATAATATCCCCCGGCCTGTAGCTGCTTCCGGAAATCATATTTTCGCATGCGGCAACTACCGCTGTCACATTTATTTTAAGCTTCATTTCGGCAATTGCACTCATTGCGCATATTACTGCAGCCGCTCCGCCCATATCGCCTTTCATTCCAACCATTCCCTTTGTTGACTTTATGGACAATCCCCCCGAATCAAATGTCAGCCCTTTTCCAACATAACCAAGTATTTCATCACTGCCGGGGTTTCCGGAATATCTCATTATTATAAATTTCGGTTCCCTGCTTGATGCCCGCGCTACTGAAAGATAAGCCTCCATGCCAAGCTCTTTTATTTTTTCAAATCCAAGAACTTCCACCTCAAACCCCTTGGTTCTGCCCAAATCCAGAACTTTTTCTGCCAGTGTTTCGGGATAAAGAAGGTTTGCCGGTAAGTTCACAAGCTCCCTGGCCGTCAGGTTGGATGATGCCAACACTGCGGCTTCAGTCTCTATATTCGGATAAACATCAGGATTCTTAACGATTACATCAACTGATATTACCCCTTTGTCCTTTTTATCAGTTTTAAACTTATCAAATGAATAATCCGCCATAGCAGCAGCTTCAAGCGCCGCCATGACCATCTGACTGCTTTCCTTCGCACTTCCGTTATCAATAACTATCGCCATAGACTCTGATTTCCTTTTTTTTAGGTCTCTGAAAGCATCTCCGAACAATTTAAGGAGCTTACGATAGCTTCCTTTATGTTTTTCTCCGATTACAATCAACGAAGTTTCAATATAATCATCGTTTATCCGGGCGGTAAAAGAACATGCATTGCCGTCCTTTGCCTCAAGTTTTTTTGATTCCAGAAGATACTCAAAAGGCAAATCAATACTTTTTAAGCTAATATTGCCCTCATCCATTGGGATTATCATTCCATCATACTTTTTGACATCCAGGTCACTTACTAAATTTATTTTCATTTTTATTCCTTCCCTTTATCCAAGACTGACAGGATATTCAAACCTAAAGTGTTCAGCCACTTCTATTTATATAAATTATGCTTCGCAATATATTCTTCTACCCGTTTTGGCATCAGGCCAAAATACGTTTCGCCGTTTTTAATTCTTTTTCTGATATCCGATGATGCAATTGCAGCAATATCCATGGCTAAATAGCTGATATCCGCATTATATTTCTGTTTTAAGTAGTCTATCTTATCCAGTATTTTGGTTGAATCCATCCCGATTCTGCCAAAGGCTATAAAATTACATCTCTTAACTACTTCCCCGAAATCCTTCCAGTTTTCCAGCTGAAGAACGGTATCGCCGCCGACTATAAAATATATACCATCCCGTATCCCGAACACTTTCTCAAGTTCTTTCAGTGTATCAATGGTATAAGTATAGCCTTTCCTGTCAATCTCAATACTGCTGACAAATACATTGTCATACTCTGCAGCAGACAACAGGCACAATTCGTACCGCTCATACTTAGATAATATTTCTTTGTTTGGTTTATGCGGCGGATTGCCTGTCGGAATCAACAGCACATCATCAAGGTCGAATTCATCAGCCGCTTTTAAAATCATTTCAATATGGCCGTTATGAATGGGGTTGAATGTGCCCCCCAATATACCGATTTTCATATTCTGCCGATATCCTTCCTGTAATGTTTGTCCTTAAAACTAATTTTCTCAACCGCAGAATAAGCCTTGTCAAGAGCAATGTCAAGATTACCGCCAATGGAAGCGACACCGAGAACCCGGCCGCCGTTGGTCAGATATTTATCATTCTCTTTTCTTGTACCCGCATGGTATACAAAGACGTCATTCGTTTTACCAGCGTCTTCAAGCCCATTGATTTCGTAACCTTTTGTGTATGCAACCGGATACCCACCGCTGGCTAAAACCACGCATGCAGCCGCCTTGTTATGCCATTTAATATTAATTTTATCCAAACGTTCCTCCAAAACAGCATCAATAACATCCATCAAATCATTTTTAAGAAGAGGCAGCACCACCTGTGCCTCGGGGTCGCCGAACCGGGCATTATATTCAATTACCTTCGGTCCTTCGGATGTGAGCATGAGCTCAAAATAAATTACGCCTTTAAAAGACCTGCCTTCTCTTTCCATCGCTGCTATCGTAGGTTTGAAAATGGTCTCCATGCACAATTTGGGCAAATCGCCTTTATACAGCCTGCTGGGTGCAATCGCCCCCATGCCGCCGGTATTTAGACCTTCATCATTATCAAATGCCCGTTTATGATCCTGACTCGAAACCATCGGAACTACTGTTTTACCATCAGAAAAAGCAAGCACTGTTACTTCTCTTCCCACAAGGTATTCTTCAATGATAACCGTTTCGCCGGACTTTCCGAATTTTTTATCTTCCATCATCGATCTGACTGCCTTAACAGCTTCTTCCGGTGAATGAGCCATTACTGCACCTTTGCCCAATGCCAGCCCATCCGCCTTCACGGCAACAGGAAGTTCAATAGTTTTTAGATATTCAAGAGCTTTGCCTGCATCGCTGAATGTTTCATAAGCAGCTGTGGGAATTCCGTATTTTTTCATTAGCTTCTTGGAAAATACTTTGCTGCTTTCAATTATTGCTGCTGCCTTATTCGGGCCGAAGACCTTAATGCCGCATTCTTCAAACATATCAACCATACCCAGGGCCAGCGGGTCATCAGATGCTACAAAAACAAGGTCTATCCCGGTTTTTTCTGCAAATAAGCGCATGCCGTCCAAGTCTGTGGCCTTTATGCCGGCACAGGTTGCCATATCGGATATTCCCCCGTTGCCGGGAGCGCAGAATAATTCAGATACCCTGTCGCTTTCGGAGAGTTTTTTGATTATGGCGTGCTCTCTGCCGCCTCCGCCTACTACAAGTACTTTCACATTCCCCTCCGGTCATTTGTTTTTATTGGTTATTTTAATTATGGTTTTACCGGTTTCCCGATTAATGAATTTCACCGCCATTGATACCCTGTTTCCTTTATCAAGGTAATCCCAAAAAGTTTCCAAAGTTTCATTGATATCATTTGACAAACGCACTTTATACGGCTCTCCGTGAAATGATGGAAGCGGATTCCCGTCATCGCTGTATGTCGTTATACAATGACCTATGCCCTTTATGAAATCACCATAAGAGTATAAACACTTCTGTCCCATATCTGCATCATTATCAACTGTCTTCAATATGGATAATTTATATCCGGATACATCGATATCAACAACCCCTGATATACGTGGTGTGAAATTCGGCGGGTCAGGCTCGAACTCCCTGGTTTCAAGCGCCGCTTCAAATGTGTTGTCACTAATTAAATATTCATAAATCGTATCCGTCTGATCGCCATTGGTGACAATATGGATATCTCCCGCATTCTTCATGGGATAATAAATTACGAGACTGGGATCTGTGAGCAGGGCTTCGTCAAATGCCTTTGTTCTCATGGAATTACCATCTACTTCAAAAACTCTGTTCCTGCTGTTGATACTCCGGCCCATTATCCAATAAACCTGTACGATGTGCTTTTCATCCGGCGTCATTCCGATGACAATCCCACGTCCCGGATACGTACTGTTCTTTAAATTTTCTTCAAATGTTCTATAGCTCATAATTTCCTCAATGGTGGAATAATCTCGTGCCGGTATTCACCATCACTATTCCATATTCATTACATGCATTTATTACTATGCCGTCCCTTACTGATCCGCCGGGTTGCACTATGTATCCGGCACCGCTTCTAACCGCCCTGTCTATATTATCCCTGAACGGGAAAAATGCATCTGAACCAAAGGCAACGCCTTCAAGTTTTATGAGCCATTCCCTTTTTTCATCTTTACTTAGTTGTTTAGGTATTTCCTCAAAGAATTTCTCCCAGTAAATACGTTCTTTTGAAGATAATTCATCCTGAAGAAACATGTCTACTGCATTATCTCTCTCAGGTCTCTTAATTCCCTTTTTAAATTTTAGATTCAATACCGCAGGGTGTTGTCTGAGCCACCAAATATCGGCTTTTTCCCCGGCAAGACGCGTGCAGTGTATACGGGACTGCTGACCCGCTCCGCACCCGATTACCTGTCCGTCATAAACAAAACAAACGGAATTTGATTGAGTATATTTTAATGTGATAATTGACACAATAAGGTCCTGTTTGACATTATCGGGTAAATTTTTATTTTCGGTAACTATTTCTCCAAGGCTTTCAATTGCAGGAATCGAATCGTTGGTCTGCTGAGTAAACGTAATTCCGAATATATCCTTTTTCTCTATCCCTGTGTATTTATAATCAGGGTCTACTTGCACAACATTGTATTTACCGCCTTTTTTACTCCTCAGAATTTCAAGGGCTTTTTGCGAATATCCGGGTGCAATGACACCATCCGAAACCTCTTTTTTCAACAGCAAAGCAGTAGCTTCATCAACTTCATCGCTAAGGGCCGCCCAATCTCCGAATGACGACATCCTGTCCGCTCCCCTGGCCCTGGCATAAGCACATGCCAACGGCGTCATTTCAATATTTCCTACAAAATATGCTTTTTTCATTTTTTTTGTAAGTGGTCTGCCGATTGCCGCCCCGGCTGGGCTTACATGCTTGAAGGACGCTGCAGCCGGCATTCCGGTTGCCATTTTTAGCTCCTTTACAAGTTGCCAGGAATTCAAAGCATCCATAAAATTTATATATCCCGGATTTCCACTCAGTACTTTTATCGGTAAATCACCCTGTGCCGATAATCCTGCATCCCCCTGATGAGGATTGCACCCGTATTTTAGTTTCAGATAACCCATTGACATCTCCTTACTATATTATATCTATTCCTTCTCCATTAGCGACCGAACCGATTACATATCCCCCATATTGCTTCGCAATACCGGCGGCATCATCCGCATCCACGCATAAAACCAATCCGATGCCCATGTTGAAAGTTCCGTACATGCTTATTTCATCTATTCCGCCTATACGGGCAATTACATCAAAGACAGGCAGTACCGGCCATGAGCCTTTGTTAACCACCGCTTTATACCCCTTTGGCAGCATCCGCGGAATATTCTCATTAAATCCGCCGCCGGTTATGTGCGCAATTCCATTGATAGGGAAATTTTCATATATTGACTTTATGGTTTTTACATATATTTCAGTAGGTTTCAACAGCTCTGCCCCAATGGCCCCTTCAATACCGTTATATGTTTTTCGAAGAGCTTCCGGCGTATCACCGAGTACCTTTCTTATGAGGGAAAACCCATTGCTGTGGACACCGGATGACGGGATTCCAACCAACAGGTTTCCCGCTTTAATGGATTGCCCGTCGATGATTTTATCCTTTTCTACAACACCAACGCAAAAACCCGCCAGGTCATATTCATTCGTAGGATAAAAACCAGGCATCTCAGCCGTTTCCCCGCCGACTATTGCACATCCTGCCGCAATACACCCATCGGAAATCCCCTTTACTATTTGTTCTATTTTTCCCGGATAATTTTTACCGCATGCAATATAATCAAGAAAAAACAGAGGCTCCCCTCCGCTGCAGGCTATATCATTGGCGCACATGGCGACACAATCTATTCCTATTGTGTCGTGTTTGTCCATGGCAAAGGCAATTTTTAATTTTGTACCTACTCCGTCAGTTCCGGACACCAGCACAGGCTGCTTATATTTACCGAGGTCGGGCATGAATAATCCACCGAATCCCCCTATGCCTCCAAGAACCTCTTTGCGCATGGTTTTGCCAATATGTTTTTTCATTAGTTCAACTGATTTATAACCGGCTTCTACATCCACCCCGGCTTTTTTATATTCATTCATTATCTCTCCAAATCTTTATCCGCAGGAATTCTTTAATGTCTCAAAAGGCACTTCCATGGGATAGTCGCCGTCAAAGCATGCGGTGCAATAACCACATTTATCTCCCTTGACCGACTCCAGCAAACCTTCCAGCGAAAGATATCCCAAACTGTCTGCCCCTATCAAATTCCTTATGTCATCAATGCTGTTTTTCGATGCAACCAGCTGTTTTCTGGTGGATGTATCGATGCCGAAGAAGCATGGGTATTTATATGGCGGCGAACTGATTCTCATATGAACTTCCTTTGCACCGTCTTCTTTGAGCATCTGTACAATCTGCCGCGTCGTCGTGCCGCGGACTATGGAATCATCAATAAGCACAACTCTTTTTCCCTCGATTTCACTTCTTATAGGATTGAATTTAATAGATACTCCTGAATCCCTCTGGGTTTGCTCAGGTTGTATGAATGTTCTTCCCACATACCTGTTTTTTATCAGGGCATGGCCGTATGGTATTCCGCTTTCCCTTGAAAAACCAAGAGCTGCATCAACTCCGCCGTCTGGTGTTCCCGCAACCAAATCCGCCTTTACCGGATATTCTCTGGCCAGTATCCTTCCCGCTTCAACACGGGCTTTGTGGGAACATACCCCATCTATTATACTATCGGGGCGGGCAAAATAAACATGCTCAAAAATGCATAGTTTACGGCAGCCTTTTTCTACTGTGTTGTGTGATTCAATATTTCCCTCATGGTCTATTAAAACTATTTCACCGGGATTAATATCCCTTATAAATTCAGCGCCAATCGCATCAAGGGCGCAGCTTTCGGATGCAAAGGCATATGAGTTTTTTATCTTTCCAAGACAGAGTGGGCGTATGCCCAGCGGATCCCTCATGCCTACCAGCCTTTTGGGCGTTATCATTGTTATTGCATACGAACCCCTTATGTCATCCATCACGTTTTTTAAAGTATCCACAATATTGTCATTTAATACCCTGTATCTTGAAATGAGGTTTGCAATTACTTCAGTATCATTGGTAGATTGGAATATAGCGCCCTGTGCTTCAAGCTCATCCCTTAACTTCGAGGCATTAACAAGGTTGCCGTTGTGGGCAAGGCTCATATTTCCATTCCTGTACCGCAATACCATAGGCTGCGCATTCTGCACTTCGCTGGCACCTGTTGTAGAATACCTTACATGACCTATTGCGATGGTACCCTGAAGTTGATTCAGAATAACTTTGTTAAACACTTCATGAGCCAGTCCCATATCCTTGTGGCATAATATGGTAGCACCATTTTTTACAGCGATACCCGCACTCTCCTGCCCTCTGTGCTGCAGCGAATAAAGACCATAATAAGTAAACCTTGCCACATCATAATCGTCATTGTTGATAATTCCGAAGACACCGCAGGCTTCTTTCATTTTTTCCATGGTAAATTCTTTCATTGCACTTCCTTATATTTCTTTATTGATTATATCTTGCAGATTTGCATTCTTATTTTCAACCTTGTTTTTCATGCTTTGCTTGTAATCCGCCAACCTGACAGCAAGTTCATCATATTTGAGCGCAAGTATCTGAACAGCCAGGAGACCTGCATTAACAGCTCCATTTACAGCAACAGTCGCAACCGGAACACCAGGCGGCATTTGAACGATAGAAAGCAACGAATCCATACCATCCTGTAACGAGGATTTTATAGGCAGGCCTACCACCGGAAGCGTGGTGAATGCGGCCAGAACACCGGGCAAATGCGCGGCTTTTCCCGCTGCGGCTACTATTACGCCATATCCGGATTCTTTTGCGCTGCCGGCGAGTTCTGCCGCACGTTCCGGCGTCCTGTGGGCCGAGCACACCTCTGCAGTAAACTCAACATTGAAGTCTTTTAGTGTTCTTAAGCAATCCTTCACCACCGGGTAATCCGAGTCGCTTCCCATTATTACCAATACCTTAGCTTTTTCCATCATGGAAAACCTCCACATAAATATTTCAGCTTCCTAAATCAATCATCCGCCGGGTACTTTACCCACTTTGAGTCAATCATCCGTCGGATACTTGGATACTTCGGATACTTGACCCATTTATATATGTATCCCCCGGATACTTCGGATACTTGGATATTTTGGATACTTGACCCATTTATATATGTATCCCCCGGATACACGGATGTATATTAAAACCGGATGTCTACAAGCGAAACATCCGGTTAGAACCGGTTCATTTCACCCATAGTCGGACGGTTCACGGCCATCCGGTAGATACTCTTGCGCCATATCCGCAACATTATATGAGCATATTCATATTATACACGCAAATACTAACAAACGCCTTTTTTTTTGTCAACGGCCAGACACAATATTTTGTAGTTTTTGCTTACTTAAAAGTATAATCAATACAATGAAATATCATCCCTTCGCTAATATTCCATTTTACTTTTGAAATATCATCCCTCCGCTAATATTCCACTTTACTTTTGAAATATCATCCCTCCGCTAATATTCCACTTTACTTTTGAAATATCATCCCTCCGCTAATATTCCACTTTGCGGAAGGATGATATTCTAATGGGACAGGGTAAAGTTTGATATAACGATGTTTACCGTTGCCAATGCAATGATATTTATATATAATTATGGCACACCTCAAAATTGGCGAAAGGGGGGCGTTTAAAAATGATTGAAAAAATAAAGGTGGTTAATTACTAGGAGGACATTCCGAATTCTGTTTGGATGTCCATGCTAACCCGTTTGCCAAAGCCGGAATTAAACTTAATAAAATAATCAACATGGTTTTATGCTGTCTTTTGCAACGGACTTTTCAGGAGGTTCAATTTGGAGTATAAAAACGGAGCACAGGTATTGCCTACCGGCCTTTTGGAACAGCTTCAGAAATATGTTCAGGGAGAAATAATCTACATACCCGTGCCGGATGACAATCATCTGGGCTGGGGCTGCAAAAACGGCACAAGGCAAATGATAGAAGATAGAAACAGGGATATATACAAAAGATACTGCAATGGCCTGTCGGTTGACGGACTTGCATCCTTGTTTAATCTCTCGCATGAGAGTATCAGAAAAATAATCTATAAAGTAAAAAAGGCATAAGAAATCCCCCGTTTCAGGCGGGGGATTTTTCTACTATCTAATTTGTCTTAAATTTGCCTTGGGCCTTTTTAAGAAAAATAATCTATAGAGTAAAAAAGCATAAGTTAAGGAATTATTCAGTGTATTTGCGTTTGTAGAGAATATCCGTATAATCAATTTCGCGGAATTTCCAGTATTTTGGTTCATCCTCTCCATTTAACATTGTTATTGAGTAAATTGACGCATTTTTTGCATAAACCTTCAGCCTCAATGCTGTATTCAGCAAAATACTTTGATCAGGATTATCTTTCCACTGCAAAGGAATCCTCAAACCGTCTTCTCTGATGGGAATAAATTTTTCTTTACTGAAATCATCTATGGCATCTCCGTTTCCATCGCAAATCTCTACAATTATTTCACCGTTCTCAGCATTTGCATTGATTTCAAATCCGGATTCGCTGATTGCAAAAATCCTTGTAAACAATTCGGCGTTTTCATCACCTGCATCAAGATAAACAAATCCGTCAGGGCGGATGGAGGCTACACCAACACACTGTGGCCTGTCCCCGGAATAAGGTGGTTTGTGAAGATATGGCATTCCTGCATAATAAAATCTAATTTCGTCATCGAAATAAATCGGGTGCGATGAAGGAGAAATCATTCCGCAGTCCCATTCGCCTTTTTCACCAATAGGGATAAACCGGTCATGAATAAAATTTTCATGCCAGCAGTACCGTCCCCTGCTGTATGCAAGTCCAATATCCATGGTACCGTCCATTTTACCCCACCCGTCCAAATCGTTTTCGAAAGTATTGTAATACGAAACCATACCCAGAATATATGCTCCGTAATATGAAATCTGCATTCCGTAGATTTGCGTCTGCATACTTTGGTTAATATCAAGTTCCTTTATCAGCACAGGGTCGGTCCATTTTTCAAAGTCTTCGCTGGTGCTAAGCCAAACCCGTCTGTCTCCTTTGATTTTTCGCATGGTTGCCATATACTGACCTGTCTCAGGATGGCGTATTAGGGCAACATGACTGTCGCTGTCTGCATCAATTGCTTTATCATCCAGCATTTCCCAATGTATTCCATCTGCTGAAACATATGAACATACCATTGGAATATGACCCGGCCTTACCAAGAGTTTATACCGC
>JAUVJE010000073.1 GCA_030592355.1 Clostridia bacterium | reverse complement strand
GGCAAAGCTTAAGCTATTGGTTAATAATCCAAAACATAATTCGTTACATACTGAAGTAAATTATTCTGCTTCAGGTCATTATGACTTGAAAGTTTTTGAAAGCAGGATAAACAGTAAACATCGCTTTCTGTGGACATACGAAACTGAAAGAATAATCATTCTGCTGACTGTTGGTAACCACAATGCCTTAGAAAAAGCACACTGATAAAAAGATGATAATATTCATCTATAACCAGTTCATTCAATTGCCAATACAATGCATCTGTAATATAATGTCACAGCGGCGAAATGAGATTGAAAGGACCGCAGAATGATGGAAAAAGTAATTGAATTTGACAACATAGACCATGTTATGAATTTGTTCGGGAGTCAGGATGAAAATGTTAAGGCGATAGAGAGTATCCTGACCGTTAGCGTCGTGCCCAGGGGAACCGAGATTAAGATAATAGGCGATGAGAATAATGTTCAAAAGACCGTAGAGCTCATTGAAAAACTTATGCGGATTGCCCGTGACGGAGACCAAATCACAAAGCATAACACCACTTACCTGGCTACGCTTATTGCAGAGGGGGTTATGGGCAAGGGCGAATACCCGGTTGACTATGTCTGCCTTAACGCCAATGGAAAACCAATAAAGTCCAAGACTTTCGGTCAGAAAAGTTATGTGGAAAGCATGAAAAAAAACGATATAGTATTTGGAATCGGACCGGCCGGAACAGGTAAGACGTTTCTTGCCGTGGCCATGGCCATTACGGCATTTCGATCTGATAAGGTAAACCGTATTATTTTGACCAGACCTGCGGTTGAAGCTGGTGAAAAGCTGGGATTCCTTCCGGGAGACCTGCAGAGCAAAATCGACCCGTATCTGCGTCCGCTTCATGATGCTATGTATGAAATAATGGGGCCGGAGGCTTTTTATAGGAATCGTGAGAAGGGCTTGATAGAAATTGTGCCGTTGGCATATATGAGAGGCCGCACCCTCGATGATTCTTTCATTATTCTTGATGAAGCGCAGAATACAACAAAAGAACAGATGAAGATGTTCCTGACAAGGATGGGATTTAGTTCCAAAGTGGTTGTTACAGGCGATGTTACTCAGATAGACTTGCCGAGGGACAAGAAGTCCGGCTTAAAAGAATCTGAAAAAATCATGAAGAACATAAAAGGCATTGCTTTTTCCTATCTGACTGAAAAAGATGTTGTCAGACATGAACTTGTGCAAAAAATCATAAAGGCTTATGATAAGTATGAAAACAACCGGGTGAAGAAAGGTTAGAATGAAGAAGTTCAAACAGCTTTTTACCAAGAACAATATTTTCTCGGCGTTGATAGTTTTTGTGACGATTGCTTTGCTTGCTTTTAGCGCATATTTTAAGATGATTCCTTTTAATAAGACGCTGGATGATAATAATACAGCGTTAGTGAATATTTATGCCCCTTATGATTTTTATGACGAAGAAGGGACAATCGCCCTTGCTGATAAAACCGCAGACGAAATGCCTCCAGTACTTATACAAAGATACGACACCACTTTCTCGGCTTTTGAGGATTTGGCATTATTCTTTGACTATACCGATAAATACCGTGCCGACATTGCCCTGAACCAGCTTCAGACAGCAGACTTCACTACTTATCTCAACGGCAAGGTGAGTTCATATATTATGATGAGTGGGAAAAAAGGAATTCCGATGAATAGCACGACGGCAACTCTACTGCTTTTTGGCTATTCAGATGCCCGGTATGCAAATTTCAAATCCGTAGTTACGTCAAATTTTTCATCTGTGCAGAACAAAGATGTCTTTGAATCGAACTTCGATAAACTGCTCGATGAGTATAATGAAAATACCAGATACTCAATATTGGAAGAAAATATGAATAAATTGAGCAGGAATATCGCCAATTCATTCCTACGAATCAACAGTGTTGTAAATGCTGAAGAAACAGCTGTTGCAAAGGATGCAGCAAAAAACAACATTATTGAAAACCACGAAATAGTAATTGAAAAAGACAGTCTGATAATAGCAAAAGATGAAATTGCCGATGAGAATACCGTCAGAATTTTAAAAAGCATGGACTTGTCAGGCACACAGCAATTCAATGAAAGAATTTTTATAGGAATAACCCTTTTACTGCTTCTGTTAATGGTACCTGTAATTGTCTTTAGAGTTTTGTTTTCAAAGAATAAAAAGTATACCAAGCGCCATATTATTGTCATCTGCTTTCTGCTGATTATACTTTTCGCATTTGTATTTCTGTCGCCAAAAGATCTGATGCTTTATATCCCTGTTTTCATGCTGCCGATTCTCATAGCAATATTGGTAGATGAGAATATGGCTGTAATAGTTGGAGCCATGTCGGCAATTTTCCTGACTTTCATATATCGTGCGGATATAACATATCTTGCTATTTTAATTTCAGGCGGAACGCTGGCAGCATTTTTTGCCAAGAGAATAAACGTGCGGTTAAAGTTATTGATGTCTGGCATTGTAATAGGCGGATTTATCGCCGGTTTGCTGCTTGTTTCCACTTTGGCAATCAACGGCAGTGTCAGAAGTATCATTAATGATATGCTAGCGCTATTTGTCAATGGAATGGTTTCTGTAATACTGGTGCTGGGATTACTGCCTTTATTTGAATCAGTATTCAACATAATTACACCATTTAAGCTGATGGAACTTGCAAATCCCAACAGACCGCTTCTTAAACGCTTGCTCATGGAGGCTCCCGGGACCTACCACCACAGCCTTATGGTAGGCAATCTTTCAGAGGAAGCCGCCAATGAAATAGGTGCAAACGGGCTTCTTGCCAGAGTGGGCGCCTACTATCATGACATAGGTAAAATGAGCAGACCTATATTTTACAGAGAAAACCAGGGGCTTGAAGAGAACCCCCATAACAAAATGAAACCCGAGCTCAGCAAACTCGTAATAACCAGCCATACCAAAGAAGGCGATGAAATTGCTAAAAAATATAAATTGCCCCATGCAATCAGAGATATTATTAACGAACATCACGGAACCACAAAGGTAAGATTTTTTTACAATAAGGCGCTTGAACTTAACGGCGGGGAAGTGAATCCGGATGCTTTCAGATATGCGGGGCCAAAACCCAGAAGCAAAGAGTCTGCCGTGGTAATGCTTGCTGATTCCGTTGAAGCAACCGTAAGGTCCCGGGGGGATATTTCCAAAGGTGAAGTTGAAGGTATCATAAGAAAAGTTATAAAAGACAAACTGGATGACGGTCAGTTCGCCCTGTGTGATTTAACACTTAAAGATTTTGACGATATATCAAATGCGTTTATGCGTGTATTCGGGGGATATTTTCACAAGAGAATTGATTATCCCGAACCACCGGAGGGAATAGCAAATGGCGTTGAAGATTGACATAGAAGCCGATGAAGCGATTATAACCGCCGACGGCATAGAAAATATAATTGAGGTGGTGTGCAAAGAGTGTGCCCTTGGATATGAAGAGAGTTTATATGCAGGGGTTCGTTTAACTGGTGATGACCAAATAAGGAAATTCAACAGTAAATACAGGAAAATCGACAGACCTACAGATGTGCTGTCATTCCCTCTGTTGACTGCTGATAACGGTAAAATCGAGTTTTCAGATCTTGACAGAGACATGGAAACGGGGTTTGTGCTCCTGGGAGACATAATCATATCCATGGACAGAGCGGCTGTTCAGGCGGAAGAATATGGTCATTCCATAGAGCGGGAAGTAGCGTTTCTAACATGCCACGGTATGCTGCATTTGCTTGGATTTGACCACGAAAACGAAGAAGAAGAAAAACACATGATTTCTAAACAGAAGAAAATACTAGATAAAATCGGATATCCGAAATAGGTGGTAAAAATGAAAAAAATGATGGAAATGGCTGAAAAAGCATACGAGAACTCCTACTCTCCCTACTCGGGGATTAGGATAGGAGCTGCGGTGAAAACCGGAAGCGGTAAAATTTATACGGGAACAAATATTGAAAATGCTTCCTATGGGGCTACGATATGTGCGGAAAGAAGCGCAGTATCAAAGGCTGTGTCAGACGGTGAAACTAAAATTACAGCAGTAGCCGTTACCGGCGATATGGATGGTTATGCTTATCCTTGCGGCATTTGCAGGCAGGTAATCAGCGAATTCATGGAAGCTGATATGGAAATAGCAGTTTCCGGCAGAGGCAGGGAGATGAAAGTTTTCAAGCTTAAGGATTTATTCCCCAATGTTTTTATAATAGACCGCGGGGGTAAATAATTATGGCGTTTAAATCAGGATTTATTGCGGTTGTGGGCAGACCGAATGTAGGAAAGTCTACCTTGATAAACAAACTTACCGGTCAGAAAGTGTCCATAATATCTCCAAAGCCACAGACCACCAGGAATACTATACGTGCGATTATTACAGATAAAAACAGCCAGATCATACTAATGGATACTCCTGGAATACATACTCCGAAAAGTAAACTTGGCGAATTCATGGTAAAAAAAGCTGTTGAATCATTGAATGACGCCGATGGTGTGGTATACATTGTGGAAGCCATGGACAGCAAACCCGGAAAAACCGATGCAATGATAATAGAAAAGCTGAGGAAGATCAAACCCCCTGTAATATTGGTTGTCAATAAATGTGATGTTGCGACCAGAAAGAGAATTCCCAAGTCAATTGAAGGGTTTTCGGGCGAAATGGAGTTTTATGAAACTGTTCCGCTGAGTGCTCTTAACGGAGAAAACGTAGATGTTTTACTTGGTATTATAAAAGGGATTTTGCCTGAAGGCGTCATGTACTTTGATCCGGATGACTTTACAGACCAACCTGAAAGGACTGTTGCGGCGGAATACATTCGCGAGAAAATTCTCTTGTTGCTGCGGGATGAAATTCCCCATGGAACCGGTGTGGAAATAACGTCTTTTAAAGACAGAGATGATAAAAATATAATTGATATAGATGCGACCATATATTGTGAAAGAAAATCGCATAAGGGAATGCTGATAGGAAAAAACGGAAGCATGCTGAAGCAGATCGGCACACAGGCGAGGGAAGACTTGGAAAAATTATTCGGTACCAAAGTCTTTCTAAAACTATGGGTCAAGGTCAAGGAGGACTGGAGAAATAAAAATTCCGTACTCCGCGATCTTGGATACGGAAAAGAATGAAATATAAAAAACTTACGGGAATTGTTGTAAGAAGCATTGATTATCTTGAAAGTGACAAGCTGCTGACAATACTCTCATTTGAACAGGGCGCAGTAACAATAAAAGCAAAAAGCGTCAGAAAAAAAGGGGCTAAGCTTGCATACTGTGCGCAACAGTTTTTCTGCGGCGACTTTGAGTGTATTGAAAGCCATGGCAAACTTATAATGACCGGCGGAAGCCGTGTTTATGATTATTCTGATATAGCAAATGACCTTGATAAATATTATTATGCCTGTCATTTTACAGATATTGCCTTGGCGTCAATCATGGAGGAACACCCCGACGTTGAAATGCTGCGGTTGCTTTTAAATGCTTTGTATCTTTTAACAAAAGACGGGGTAAATCTGGAACTGCTCGCCTCAATATATGAAATGAGGACTGCGGTGCTGGCGGGCTTTGCGCCTGTCATGGATGAATGCGTATTATGCGGCTCTTCGGATAAAGCTATGCTTTTTTCAATTGAGCACGGGGGAATTGTCTGCTGTGCCGGCGGGATTGCCGTTGACAGGCACATCACTCGATTTTTTAAAACACTATCTGAATGTGATATGAAGGAAGGTTTTTCGCTACAGGTGCCAAAGGAGTCATTGAAGGCGCTCCATTTAATATCCCTCGAATATCTGGAAACTGCAATGGACAGGAAATTCAGCACTCTTGATAGTATAAATATATTTTAGTCATCGGAGGTTATCATGAAAATTGTAGTATTGGCAAACAAAGACAGGCAGGAACAGGTTTTCAAAAATGAACATATAGCAGACCTGATGCGACTCGGCGAAGTGGTTTTTAACACCCGGCGCGATGGTCCGGATGAAAATGCAGCAGCAGCCTTAATGAAAGATGCGGATATTGTGGTGACTTCATGGAACTGCCCCAAAATGACACCGGCTGTTTTAGATAGTGCTCCCGGGTTAAAGCTGGTAATTCATGCTGCGGGGTCTGTCAAGGGTCTTGTCAGCGATGAATTTTGGGAGAGGAATATCAGATTATCCTCCGGTTCGGCGGCTCTTGGAAAGGGCGTTGCCGAGACCGCTCTTGGTCTGACCATCTCTTCTTTGAAAAATTTCTGGAATCTGGCAAATGTCACTCGTTTTGGGGGATGGAACGGACAGAACAATACTGTCAGGGAAATATATGATGTGACGGTTGGTGTTATAGGCGCCGGGTTTGCAGGCAGGCACTATATAAAACTTTTAAAAAATTTTGACGTGGATATTCTTTTATATGATCCTACCCTGGGCAATGATGAATGTGCCGCCATCGGTGCGAAAAAATCCGAACTGGACGACATTATGATTCAAAGCGATGTGGTATCAATCCATGCGCCGTCCATACCTGCCACATATCATATGATAAATAAGACGAACCTGGCATTGATGAAAGACAGAGCGGTCATTATCAATACAGCCAGAGGTACGATTATCGATGAAGCTGCATTGATTGACGAACTGAAGACAGGCAGAATATCGGCATGCATAGATGTAACCGACCCAGAACCGCCTTCTGAGACGAATGAATTGCGGAGTCTTCCAAATGTAATACTTACACCGCACATTGCGGGAAGCGTTAATAATGGGAAAAAGCGCATAGGCGACCTGGTTTTGGCAGAAATAAAGTCCTTTATCGCCGACGGCACCCTAGCTTATGAAGTGAAATCGGAGAAACTTGTATTCATGGCCTGAATTTACCTAAGTATCCGACGGATACTTTGTACATTCTGTTGCATGGGTGAAGAGGCTGCTGATATAATGTCCTTGATTTTATCGGAGGTTCATATGTTGCTTTTGGGAAAACGATTAAAACTCAGTCCGTTGAGAGAAGATGATATTAACATTCTTGCAGATTGGTATGAGGATGTTGCATTTCTTAGATTTTATGATTTCCATCCCGCTTTGCCAAAAACAAAGGCACAGCTGATGAATATTTACAAAAGCGGCGGTTCCGCCGAATTTATTCCATTTGCAATAAGGAAAAAAGACACTGAAGAATTAATCGGCCTGATAGAAATTGACGGGATATCCCACAACAACAGGTTCGCGTGGATATCCATAGGTTTCGGCGCTGAAATCGAAAGAGGAAAAGGATATGGATACGAGGCCCTTTCGCTGGCTATTGAATATATCTTTAATGAACTTAACCTGGATAGGCTTCAGCTGAACGTTATATCATACAACAAAGCCGGGATTAAGCTTTATGAAAAACTAGGATTTATAAAAGAGGGAATTTACAGGGAAGCGGTTTTTAGAGACGGCGTTCGCAGCGATCTTTATTTATACGGATTGCTTAGAAGGGAATGGATTGAAAAACATGCATAAGTTTATTAAAAATTATATTGAGAGCCAGGCTCGAACGATGCTGAAGTCACCATATGCTGATATTGAGAAATTCTGCGGAATGCTTTTAGAGGCAAGGGAAAATGGTAAAAGAATTTTCTTCGCAGGCAACGGCGGAAGCGCCGCCACGGCATCGCATTTCACAAATGATCTTGTGAAGGGCCTTTCTCCGGGCAATGTCAAACGTTTTAAGGCATTTTCGCTTGTGGATCAGGTTCCCGTAATAACGGCGCTTGCAAATGATTATGATTATTCGGTTATTTTCTCCGAGCAATTGAAAAATTATGCTGAAAAAGATGACTTGCTTGTCGTTATAAGCGGCAGCGGAAACAGTGCTAATGTTGTGAAAGCGTGTGAATATGCCAATGAAATTAAAATGAAAACCGCAGCATTTACAGGCAGGGACGGCGGCAGATTAAAAAGCATCTGTAATCTTTCGGTAATTGCACCTGCTGACGGAATGGAACAGATAGAAGATATCCACATGCTGTGGGAACATTGCACAATATGCACAATCAGAGAATTAATTAACAACGAGGTATAAGAGCATGGAGATAATAAACAAAAGTTCAAAACCCGGCAAACTACACTCGGTGGTGTTTGATTTTGACGGAACGCTGAGCCTTATCAGAAAAGGCTGGCAGGAGATTATGACTCCGTATTTTACGGAAGTCCTGTTAGATGCTCCAAAAGCGGGAACTTATGAAGAAGAATGGATTTGTGCGCGGGAATTCATAGATATTCTCACCGGCAAGCAGACAATTTACCAGTGCATGAAGCTTGATGAGGAAGTTGTTATTAGAGGGGGCATCAGCAGGGATCCCCTTGAATATAAGAATGAATATCACAGGAGATTGCTTGAAAAAATTGAATACAGGAGAAAGGGTCTGGGCGACGGTTCTATTAAACCGGTTGAATATTTGGTCCCCGGTTCCGTTGGTGTCATAGAAATGCTGATTGGATATGATGTAGACATATATCTGGCAAGCGGCACGGATGAGGAATATGTCAAACAGGAAGTCGCGCTTCTTGGATTGGATAAATATTTCAGAAGCAGAATTTATGGTGCCAGGGACGACTATAAACTTTTCTCCAAAGCCATGGTTATCAAACGGATAATAAAGGAGAACAAACTTCATGGCTCCAGTCTTGCAGGATTCGGAGATGGCTATGTGGAAATTGAAAACATAAAGGAAGTCGGGGGTCTGGCGATAGGTGTCGCGGCGAATGAAGAAACCATGGCAGGTATCGACGAGTGGAAAAGAACCAGGCTTATAAAAGCAGGGGCTGATGTAATTATTCCGGACTTTACCGGACTGGACGATTTGGAAAAATATCTTTTTGGAGAACAGCATGCCATTTGAGAAATTCGATAAAAGCAGATTGTTGTTGAAAGACCTTAACGAAAGGGAACATGACCTGGACATAGGTGTTATGCAATCATTGGATGCAGTTCTTGATCCTTTTGATAATCCTAAGCTTGATATTTTGGTAGACAGGATAAAAGAAGCACGTAAAAATAGTGCAGCCGTCATGATGATGATGGGAGCTCATGTCATTCGGGCCGGTGCGGCGCCATGGCTTATTAAACTAATGGAAGAAGGCTGGATAACTCATTTCGCACTTAACGGAGCCGGAGCAATACACGATTTTGAATTTGCGCTGATAGGTGCGACGACTGAAAGCGTTGCGAAATATATAAGCGAGGGACAGTTTGGCCTTTGGAATCAATCAGGCCTTATAAATGATTTTATAAACGAAGGGGCAGCGAAAGGCCTTGGTCATGGCGAAAGTCTGGGAATGGCTATTGAAGAAGGTAATTTTAAGCATAAAAAATTCAGTCTTTTAGCAGCGGGATACAGAAACCATATTCCTGTAACGGTGCATGTGGGTATAGGCCTTGATTTTATACACCAGCACCCTAACTGCAATGGCGAAATGCTTGGGAAAGCTTCATATGAAGATTTTTTAATATATGCAAAATCAATAGAGAACCTTGAAAACGGTGTTTTCCTAAACTTTGGTTCAGCCGTAACAGGACCGGAGGTTTTCCTAAAAGCGCTTTCGATGGCGCGGAACGTGGCTCATCAGGAAGATAGGAAAATTGCGAATTTTACAACAGCTGTTTTCGACATTCTTCCGATTAAGGAAAATACTGAAGAAACACCGGATAAATCAGATCCGCGGTATTATTTCCGTCCATGGAAAACAATACTTTCAAGAACCATTGCAGACGGTGGCAGGGGATATTATATTCAAGGGGAGCACAAGGATACAGTCTGCAATCTTGCATACAAACTACTTAACGGGGAACAAAAATGAAAAGAGAACGCATTATAGAATTGTTCAGTGAATTTAAAAATTTGAAAATTGCCGTAGTGGGTGATTTCGTATTGGATAAATATCTGAGAATTGACACGCGGCTTAATGAACCTTCCCTTGAAACACCTCATGATGCTTTTCAAGTGGTGTCAAGCAGGCAGTATCCCGGCGCCAGCGGTACAATCGCTAATAATCTGGCTGGTCTTGGCGTTGGAGAAATCTATGCAGTGACATTCATCGGCAATGATGGCAACGGATACGAGCTTAGAAGGGAAATGACCGCCCGTAATATAAAAATTGATTATGTAATAGAAACGGATGAAATGATAACGCCTTCATATGTAAAACCTATGATGTGGGACGGAAACGGTGAAGAGGAAGAAAGCAACCGCCTTGACATAAAGAATTTTATAAATACCCCTAAGCATCTTGAAGATGCGATTTTAGAAATGCTCGATACAGTTTTTGGACATGTGGATGCAGTGATTATTCTCGACCAGATGGTTGAGAACAACTGCGGGGTTATAACCGACAGAGTCAGGAAAAAGCTGGTCAATCTTGGAAACAGATACACGGATAAAATTATTTATGCTGATTCCAGGTCGAAAATCCAGATGTTTAAAAATATGTCAATCAAGTGCAAT
>JAUVJE010000188.1 GCA_030592355.1 Clostridia bacterium | reverse complement strand
AGGAGCAAAGCGATGTGGCCTTGCTTTGGAGGCCTCACCCATTAAACTACACCACAATAAGCAGTATGAATCCACCACTTCTCAATAAATATAAAGAGCTGATTGAACAATTCAAAAAAAATAATTGGGGCATATATGACGATACGTCAGACGTGTATCGTGCCATTACATTATCTGATGCTTATTATGGCGATGGCGGATCTTTGCTACCCATGTTCGGACTAACCGGAAAGCCGGTACTGCTTCAAAATATAGTAAAAACTGGTCACCAAAAGGTTTGCGCCCCAGATTCAATATCATTTGATAACTGGGCTAGGGAAGACCGCACGGCATGGTTCCCGGCAGCTAATTTCAACGGATTAATTGAAATAGACCTAGAAACAATGCACTCGAATGTTTTGGCGCAATTTCCAATTAAACCAAACAGAAACCCACGAGTCATTTCCGGCTTTACAAAATGCAGCAACCAACTTGTATTTGCAGCATCTGAAAAGAATCAGCTGTTTTGCTATGATCTTTCAACTCATACTATGTCCAGCATCCTCTATCATTTACCACCGTCATTCACAAAATACGATAACACCGATTTGCATTTCTGGGCTGCGCACTCTTATAAAAATGATGTTTATTTTTTCGGACATAAATGTCCGGTGATTCTCAAGTTAAATATATCCGGTAAAAAAGTAAGCATTATAACAGATTGGCTTCATGAAATAGAAAAGTTAACCTGCAACAGTAAAGAAGCATATTTAACAGTCGGTTTACAATATGGGGAAAAGTATTACGCACCCTGTTGTCAGGCAAATGCAGTAATTGAGCTGAATCTTGAGAACGACAATACAAATGTCATTGAAATACCTAACTCTGGAAACGGCTTTTCCGGAATAGCTTTTGATGGTGAAAAATTCTGGCTTTCACCAAGAAGTAATGGCCCTATACTTTCATGGGACAAGGAAACTAATGAGGTTAAGGAATACAAAAATTATCCCGGCAGTAAAGAATATAGCCGAGTTAGTTTCAACCCAATATTTTATAATGGCGGTTTTGTTTGGCTTGCCCCTCAGTTACATCAAAAGATGCTGAAAATCAGATGTTCTGACAACAGCATCCATGAAGTCAGGGATTTAAATGAGATATGCAGTCAGGAGAATAAAAATACCCCTGCCTTTCCATGTAAGTTTATGGCCTGTCAGCCCGGCGACGGCTCTGTATTATGGTTTAATGATGGGGCAAACTATTCCCTGATCCGCTTTGACACTTCTGACGGATCAATACAGCGCTTTAACCTTATGACACCCGATACACAGGAACAGTTTAGCACTCAAAAAGGAATACATAACTTTTTAGTTTCACCTCAAACCCCTTTGCTGTCATTTGAGGACATATTTGAAGGGAAAACTAAACAATTGCGGGATTATTTACATTATATAGCAAACTACACAAATGAGCAGAGCATAGAGCAAATAGCATTGTTCAAAAAAATGTTTTCTAATGTAGATGGTTCTTGTGGAAAAAAAACATATAACACCATAAAAACGGCTTTAAGCCGGAGATAATTGCTATGATCAGCATCAACACCAAAGAAGAACTGTACCGTTTTTTCACGTCTCAATCAAATACTTATATTTTTGGGGCCGGTACTGTAGGGAGAACGGTCCTATATACTCTTGCGAGGAAAAAGCTTACGACTAACGGATTTGTTGTAAGCAAAAGAGAATATGCCCCTGATAATATCTGGGGCATTCCGGTTTTAACCATTGATGAATTATCGCACCTGGATTGTAATCCTGACATTTTAATAGCAACTCTGCCTGACCTTCATGAAGAAATCAGCAAAATTCTAAATTCAGCAGATTTCCATGATTTTGTTACCATAAGCAAACAGCTCTACTGCGCAATGCGAAGTCAACAGGGTGACGATATCCCTGACATGTCATATATACTTACAAACATTTCCAAAAAAATTGATCAACTCAATGGTCGAGTAGGACACGTAGAACAAATTCTAACACAGGAAATAAATAAAAGATTCCCTAAACATTTTTATGTACACACTGAAGCTGAGCGCAAACGCCACAGAGGCTCACTTGGAAAACAATATTGGTCGGATGAGAATTCAAATCAGCAGGAAAAAGATTTTTTAAATTTAGTCAAAGGGCTGGATCAGGATAGTATAAGAACTGTTTCACTTATTTTAAACCGCTTAAGAATAATATGTAAAAAGAGTGGAGAACAAAAACTTGATATATTTTTACATGATGAACAAGAACAACTCAATAATCTACACAATCATTTTTTCCCTTATATTTATCAAATAAGTAAAAATATGTACTGCTATTCGGGGTATTTTCTTCCTGTCGAACACTTTGAACCCAATGTATTCTACTATAAATATGGGATTGAATTTTTAAAAAATCCTCAATCTATAACCGGAAAGGATGTGATTGATGCCGGTGCTTACGTCGGAGATTCTGCACTGATTCTTCGTGAACTTACGAATGGCATAATCCATGCTTTTGAGGCGGATATGAGAAATTGTGAGCTAATGCACAAAACATTAGGATGGAATCAATTAACGGAAGTAAAAATTATTAATGCAGCTCTTGGAGATAAGGATGGGGAAATTTCTTTACATATTGGAGAAGCTTTCAATAGGATTAATACAGTCATGGATATAAGTAATCGCTCCCTTCAATTTCAGGAAACCGTACAGGTTCAACAACAAACAATTGATAACTATGTAGAAAAAAATGGCATAAAAGTCGGGTTGATTAAATCCGATATAGAAGGTGCGGAACCCATGATGTTGCGCGGGGCTGAAAATACCCTTCGCACACAGCGTCCAACCTTGCTGATTAGTATATATCACAATAGAAATGATTTTTTTCAAATCAAGCCGTGGTTGGAGAATCTTGACGTTGGATACAAGTTCAAAATTTTTCACCCAACAATCCCTAACTTTGTTGTGGAAGAAACTATTCTGATTGCGGAAAGCGAATGAGGTATTTTAAAAATATTGAACTCTCCCATTCTAAGTATAATTATTCCTGTTTATAATGTTCAATCATATATTGAAAGATGCCTTAATTCTGTTGAATTCCAGACATTCCAGGATTATGAATTGCTTTTAATTGATGATGGATCTACAGATGAATCCGCTGAAATTTGCATAAAATTTACAGATAAATACCCGTACAAAATTCACTATGTCTATAAAGACAATGAAGGTCAAGGCCCATCAAGAGATTTAGGAGTTAAGCTGGCAAAAGGGAAATATATTACCTTTTTGGATGCAGATGATTGGTGGGCTCCGGAATTTTGTGAGCAGATGATAAATGCTATAAAAAAATTTGATGCCGATATCGCAGTGTGTGACATCTATTACATAGAAGAATACAAGAACATACAAAATCAAACCGTATCACAAATAAGGTTGCCGGAATTTCGAAAGATCATTCCAAGGGAATTTCCGGATTCAATAAACCGTATGAGGACGTTCCTCTGGGGAAAAGTATTTAGCCGATCTCTTTATATTAAAAGCGGCCTTAAACAGGCAGGTCATAAGTATCAGGATTTTCCGGTAACACCAGCTTTAGTAGCCCTTTCCCGATCTGTTTGTCGTGTGAACCGTCCCATGTATTTTTATTACAGAAGTCGTACGGATAGTACGATTAACTATGCCTCTGCACTTGGTTATATGCCGGATTCAATTAGAGCTTTGGCTGAGAATTTTAAAAAACTCAAACTGTTTAATTCTTATTTTGTGTATATAGAAAAAATGGCGTTCAGCCAGGTGCGTTTTGCAATTAAAAGGATTGATGTTCTCGTTCCATCCGGTCAAAAACAATTTAAAAAATCACTTCAGCAATCCCTTTTTAAGGTGATGAAGGATTACTTTCCTAATTGGATAAATCCTTATGGAATGAATATATGTGTCTATGGCAGTGATACTTTAAAAAAAATAATCCTGTCTTTTTTTTATAAAGATGCTGATTACGAAATTGACTGTAAAATAAAATATGATTTTATATTTTCAGACTCACTTAACATAAAAGATACTGACATACAAAATAAGCACCTCAAACCCAATACAGGGAAGCATGTAATCGTTCACTTGCTGGATACTAAAAGAGAAAAAATAATGAATAGACGATACGATGGGTTAAAAGAAAATTATCCTAATGCCACTATGATTTATCCGGGTGAAATAAATGATCCGGATGGAAACATAGGAGAAACCGAGATTTGGAATATTGCCGATTTAATCTGGTATAAACTTTTCAGCGGAAATAAGGGGGCATGTGCATGAGCAGCCCTAACAATCATTGTCCCAGGAGATAATAGCCACTATGTTTATGCCTAAAATATCTATCATCATTCCTGTT
>JAUVJE010000226.1 GCA_030592355.1 Clostridia bacterium | reverse complement strand
AGATTCACAAAACATTCGCTACCAATACATGTATCGCTGTTCGGACCAAAATTAGGCAGCAAAACCGTTGCGATAAACGCAGCAACTACGCTCGTGTACAGAATATTTTCATAATCAAAAACCTGAAAAAATATTATATAAAAAATGAAAAGGTGCCGGGGAAATTCTTCAATTGGATTCCGGCGGCGGCATCCGGTATTATTTTTGCTATAACAGCCAACAGCAGCATGTATCTGAACGCGATGAAATATTTCAATGGGAACGATTTCGGCATAAAGGACCCTCTGTTTTTTAATGATGTGGGATACTACCTGTTTTCAAGACCGTTTCTTATGAATGTTGTTAATTATTTTCAGGGGTTGGTTGTTTTTCTGCTCATATATGCCGTCGTTTATTATATAGCGGGAATTTTTATGGTTTTAGCCAATATGAAACTCGACGACTTTAAATACCAGCCGATTATGATCCACTTGATGAGCACAACGGCACTTTTCTTTGCGGTAAGATTCCCGATTTATAAATTTAAGGCAGAATCTATTTTATTCGGGGAAGTGGTGGGCTCAACCGGAGCAGGCTATGTAGATGTGAACATCTGGCTTAAATATTACAGGATTATTCCTTATATTCTTGTTGCAATCGTCATAGCAGCGGTATTCTTTCTTATAAAGAAAAAGTATAAAATGACTGCCATATCACTAGGAGTGTTTCCAGCGGCATTTTTAGTAACTTTGGTAATCGCACTGGCGGTTCAGGGGCTTGTGGTAAGTCCGAATGAGAAAGATAAGGAAAGTGAATTCCTGGTTCACAACATCGCAATGACACGAAAAGCCTACAACCTTGAGGATATCCGCGAGATGGATATTAATCAAACTGAAATCCTGACTCCGGAGATGCTTTTGGAAAATTCAGAAACCATAGAAAATATCAGGGTGTTGGATTATGAATCCGCCATCAGGACAAATACACAGATCCAGAGCAATACTCTGTTTTATACATTCATAGACGGAGACATCGTTAACTACAATCTGGATGGCGTTGACAGACCCGTCTTTATAAGCGCCAGGGAACTTGCGCCTAATCAATTGCCTGATAATTCATACATAAACAGGACATATAGATTTACACATGGATACGGGATAGTAATAAACCCTATGAATGAAACCAATTCACAGGGACAGATTGAATTTATACTGAGCGGGCTTGATCATGTGAGCGTATATGAAAATCTTCAAGTTGTAAGGCCCGAACTATATTACAGCGAACTGAACTACGGTTATGTCGTGGTTGATGCTGACAGCGTCAGCGATATTGAAATAAACTATGACGGGAATCAGGAAACGCGGTATAGCGGGGAAGGCGGCATAAGCCTCAACTGGCTGAACCGCATACTATATGCAGCTAAATACGGCGACATCAACCTGCTGACATCATCATATGCCAAAGATGCAACACTTCTGCCCAACAGGCAGATTACAGACAGGGCTCAGATGGGTGTGCCGTTTCTGAAAATTGACAGAGACCCTTACATACTGCTGACTGATGAAGGCAGGCTTGTCTGGGTGCTTGATGCTTATACAACTGCGAAAAGTTATCCGTATTCGCAAAAATCAGAAGGGCTCAACTATATCAGAAATTCTGTGAAGGTAGTGATGGATGCCTATGACGGAAAGGCTACTTATTACATAATTGATGAAGAAGACCCGGTTATTAAAACATATGATGCGATTTATCCCGGGATTTTCTCCCATGAACCATTACCGGATTTTGTTCAGGAACACATGAAATATCCGGAAAATCTATTTGAATTACAGACGGAAATGCTAAAAAAATATCATCTTGACACAGAAGATGTAGATGTTTTTTACAGCCAGCAGGACCTGTGGGATATCGCGAAATACCCTGCTGGCAATAGTGCGGGCAATACGGTTGATATCGATTCCTACTATGTGTCGCTGAGACTGCCCGGTATTGCCGACGAAACCGAACTGGTGCTTATCAGACCTTTTACACCGCAGAGTGAGCAACGCCATAATATGGTTGCATGGCTAAACGTCAGAAACTCTATAGAAAACTACGGGGAATTGATTTTATACAAGTATCCAAAGAACACCAATCTCCTCGGGCCCAATCAAATTGAGGTTAAAATAAATCAGATTGATTCGATTTCAAAAAATATGACGCTGTGGGGTCAGAGCGGCTCTGATGTCTACAAAGGCAGCCTTCTGGTAATACCCATAGAGAACAGCGTGCTTTATGTTGAACCTATTTACATTGAGGCGGCGGGAACCGCTTCTATCCCGGAAGTAAGGCAAATAGTCACCGGGTATCAGATAGGGGATCAGTTTATTTATGGAATCGGTTCAAATGTTCATGAGGCTTTGGTAAATATGTTTGACAATTTGGATTACAATCCGCCGGTGACTGAACCGGGTGACCCTGTTGAACCCGGCGACGGGACAGGTGCGGATGAAGAGCAACTCAGTGAAATTAAGGATAAAGTCGAAGAACTAAAGCAATATTTAGAGGAGTTGGAACAGCTCATAAATTCACTGATTGACGGAGAATAGAATATGACCGGTAAAGAGCTTCTGAAAAAAACGTTAAACCATAAAGAGACGCCGCAGCTTTCAGTTGATTTCGGTGCTACGGCTGTCTCGGGGATTCATGTGTTGTGCATTGAGCGGCTCAGAGAATATTATGGGCTCGTGAAACACCCGGTGAAAGTTATAGAACCTTATCAGATGCTTGGATTGGTTGAGGAAGACCTGAAACAGGCTATGGGAGTAACCGTTGACGGCTTTACAGGCATCTATTCCATGTTCGGATTCAAATTTGAAAATTGGAAACAATACAGAACCCTTTGGGGGCAGGAGCTGCTTGTCCCCGGTGATTTTAAGACAACTTCCGGCAAAGACGGCGGAGAGTTAATCTATCCCGAGGGCGACTTGAACGCAAGACCAAGCGGCAGGATGCCAAGAAGCGGTTACTTTTTTGATTCCATCATAAGACAGGAAGACATCGATGAAGACAAACTGGATGCAAGGGATAATTTAGAAGAGTTCGGACTCTTGAATGATGAAGACCTTGCTTT
>JAUVJE010000011.1 GCA_030592355.1 Clostridia bacterium | reverse complement strand
CCGTAGCCGCTCTGAAAAAGGAAGGGGTGAAGCCGTCGTCCAAAAGTGAAACGCCTTTATTGAACCAATCTGTCATTTCAGCCGTGAGTCTATTAAATGTCATTTGAAAATCAGCTCCGCTTATATTAAGAAAACGGCCGTCCGGCTCCAATTCCGTTTTAAGCCCCGGGATATAACTAATATTTGTGAATGAGCGCTCATGCTCGAAAATTATCTGACTTTTACAAACGGTAAAACCTTTTGCTGCGTAAATTGTAGAACTACATAATGTAAAATATAAATTAATGCAATACTCGAAGCCGGGGTCAATGTTAAACGGAATATTGAATGACTCTGTTTTCCCTGCAGGGATATCAAATGAATCAAGTGATATTTCGTCAATCATAAAACCATCCTTCACTAATTCAAGATTGCAGTTCAGATAATCCAAATTTCTAAAGTCGTTTGTATTTAAAATATCAAAAGACATATTCCCGAAATCAACATTCATGATTTTGGCAGGTTCCATTACCTTTTTAAGTTCTATTAGCGACGTGTGAGGTGTTTTATTCGGATAGTTAAGACCGTCCATGCAAAAATTAGCATCGTTGGGAATATCGCCAAAATCTCCGCCATAGCCGTAGAACATGTTGCCGTCGTTATCCATTGTCAGCAATGTGTGATCGATCCACTCCCACACACAGCCTCCCATTAATCGGGGGTACTTATAAAAGGCTTCCCAGTACTCCTTTAGATTTCCGGAAGCATTACCCATTGCATGCCCATATTCGCAAAGGAAATAAGGCCGTTGGGCATCGGAATTTTCAGCTTCTCTTATAAGGTCTGAAATGCTTGGATACATGACACTGACAACATCAGGGCCGGGATTGTTTTCTGCCCGCTCGAAATGAATGGGAATTGAGGAAGAGTGTTTCTTGATTTCGGCAATCATTGCTAAATGATTAGTCCCATATCTTGTTTCATTGCCGAGAGACCACATTATAATACTTGGGTGGCTTCTGTCCCGAAGTACCATTCTTTTTGCCCTGTCAACAAAGTGAGGCCGCCATTCTGTTTTATCGGAAACATCATAATCAGGATCGTTATACTGGAATCCGTGAGCCTCTAAATCCGCTTCGTCTATCACATAAAGGCCGTATTCATCACATAAGTCCAAAAAGAAGGGGTCGGGAGGGTAATGAGATGTACGTACGGCGTTAATATTATTCTGCTTCATCAGTACAACGTCATCAGTCATATTTTGCCGAGTTACCGCATGGCCCAGTAAATAGTGTGTGTCATGCCGGTTGACGCCTTTTATTTTGACAGGACAGCCATTAACATTAAAAATACCGTTTTCTATATCAACTCTTCTGAAACCAGTGCGAAGAGTGCGTATATCCATAGGTTCTCCCAAATTATTGAATAGAACTGCGATGCTTGTATATAGATTAGGTTCTTCGGCAGTCCATTTTACGGGGGTGTCAATCTCGATTACAGCTTTACAGTCGCTGCCTATCGGTTTTTCAACTACCAGTTTGCCATTATTGTCGTACAAATAGTAAATTAGTTCAGCACCGGGTCCTTCATAGCAGCATTCGATATTCAATAAACCGTCAACCATGTTATCCGTCAGAGACGACTCTACATAAAAATCTGTGATTGGTGTTTTAGAAGTCGAATATAGGAAAACTTCTCTGAAGATTCCGGAAAATCTGAAATAATCCTGATCCTCAAGATACGTAGCGCAATTGAATTGGTAAACTTCAACGCTGAGAAGGTTTAAACCGTTTTCGAGATAGGCGGTGATATCAAATTCCGAAGGCATGTGCGAGCACTGGCTGTAACCGCATTTTTCACCGTTAATATAAACCGTAAATGCAGAATTGACTCCGCCGAAATGAAGGATTGTACGTCGGTTGGAAAAATCGGCGGGAACGGTAAATTCGGTTCTGTAGACGCCTGTTTCATTGCGATCCGGTATGTGCGGTGGTTCTTTGGGTATTGGATAAACTGAATTTGTGTAATGAGGAGTGCCATATCCCTGAGCCTGCCAACATGATGGAATTGGAGTTGTGTCCCATCCGGAAGCATCAAAATCAACTTTAAAATGAGCTTTGGGTATATCGTATTTACATTCGGCAAAATAAAAATCCCATATGCCGTTTAGGCTTTTAAAGTAAGGAGAAGAACCTCTTGAACCTAAAAGCGCATCTTCGATGGTTTTAAAAGGAATGGAACCTCCATGAGGTTCAAGTCTATTAATTCCCAGTATATTTATATCTTTATAATATTCCATAACAACACCTCCCCAAAACGCACCTTTATTTTACCACTAAAAAGTGCCCGGTGCACTTGCCCGGTTAAAATCAGCGGATCAATTAAAAGGTAAATCGTCGGAAACGCATTCATGCATTATATTTAGCATAGTGGTTTTTAGGCAGAGCGGTGGAAATATGATAGGGGATGTTGTAGAATTAAAATATACAAATGAAAAGGATGTGGGAAAATTGAAAATGTTTGATATCATTGCCAAGAAACGTGACTGCAAAACACTTACGTTTGATGAGTTAGAGTTTTTTGTCAACGGTATAGTCAATAAAAGTATTCCTGACTATCAAACAACGGCTCTGCTGATGGCCATATATATAAACGGCATGGATGGAAGGGAAACTTCTGAGCTATGCATGCTTATGGCCCGTTCCGGCGATATGATGGAATTTTCTGACGAATTAATTACTGTTGACAAGCATAGCACAGGCGGCGTCGGTGATAAAACATCATTGATTGCAGGACCGATATGCGCCGCAGCAGGTCTCACGGTTGCAAAAATGTCCGGGCGTGCATTGGGTCATTCCGGAGGTACTGTGGACAAACTTGAATCCATACCCGGGCTAAAAGTGGATATGACCGTAGATGAATTTGAAAAAGCATATAAAAAAACAGGCATCTGCATAGCGGGGCAGTCGGGGAATATGGTGCCCGCTGATAAAATATTATATGCCTTAAGAGATGTGACAGCCACAATAAGCTGTCTGCCACTCATTGCTACGAGTATTATGAGTAAAAAACTGGCTGCCGGCGCAGGAAACATTGTTCTTGATGTAAAAACCGGTGCAGGTGCTTTTATGAAGGATTCGAAAAGCGCATTTGAGCTGGCTGAAAAAATGGTGGATATAGGAATGCAGAATGGACGCAACATTTCTGCACTGGTAACGATGATGGAGGCACCCCTTGGATATGCCATTGGTAATTCCCTGGAAGTAATCGAAGCTGTGAATGTGCTAAAAGGCGGTGAAACGGGGACAGATTTATATAAAGTGTCAATTGCTCTGTCGGCAGAGTTGATTTCAATGACCCGGGGTGTTCCGGTCAATGAAGCTGCGGAAATAGCGAAAGAAAAAATAAGCAATGGAAGCGCTTTAGGTAAACTGAAGGAAATGATTGCAACCCAGGGTGGTGATATAAACGCTCTTGATGATTTTAAACGTTTTAAACAACCTGCTGATAAATATGAAGTTATAGCTGAGAATGATGGATATCTTGCAGGACTCAACGCTATGAAAGTAGGAGTTCTATCTATGAATTTGGGTGCGGGCAGGGATAAAAAGACAGATCCGATAGATTATTCAGCAGGTGTCCGGCTTATAAAAAAACCGGGGGACAAAGTTCAAAAAGGTGAAACTATTGCAATTTTATATTCTGATAAAAAGAACTTAAAAAGTTATGGAGAAGAATTTAAAGCCGCATGTGCTTTCTCAAAAGATAAACCTGTCATACCGCCTCTTATACTGGGAAGAGTATCTAAAGACGGTAGGGAAACATACTAAAGAAATTGGAGTCGTAATGAAAAAAATAATTGCATTATTGTTAAGTATAGCACTGATTCTCACCATGTTCAGCGGTATCGCCGTTGCACAGGATGAGGACTTTGATATAAAGATAGTCAACCAAATGGTGCTGGCCGCAGATATAAATGTACTTCAGTCCAAAAGTTTTATATTGCTTGAAGCGTCAACAGGACAGGTGCTGCATGAAAAAAACAGTGAAATAAGATATCCGATGGCAAGCCTGACTAAAATAATGACCACATATATTGTCATGCAGGAACTGGCAAAGGGAAATATTACCTATGATACGGTCATTACAGCCAGTGAATATGCGTGCAGTTTCGGTGGTTCGCAGGTATGGCTTGAAGTAGGCGAACAATTTACCTTAAATGAGATGCTAAATGCTATTGAGCTGCATTCGGCAAATGATGCGGCGGTCGCCGTTGCCGAGGCAATTTCCGGAAATGAGGCGTCTTTTGTAAGTTTGATGAATGCAGCTGCCAAAGAACTTGGAATGGAAGATACGCATTATCTCGATTGCACGGGTCTAACTGACGAGGGACATTATTCGACGACTGAGGATACCGCAGTCTTAGCCAAGGCCCTGACTGAGACATATCCGGAAATATTTAAATATACAACTAAGATTTATGAAGCTTTCCGTGAAGGAGAAGATCAGGTAGATTTATATAACAGAAATAAGCTGATACAGTATTATAAAGGTGCAACCGGATTGAAGACCGGATTCACCACATTGGCGGGGCACTGCCTTGCCGCAACAGCGCAACGTGATGGATTCTCCCTTATATCCGTGGTAATGGGCGCTTCGAATACAAATGCCCGTTTTGCAGATTCTACAAAATTGCTGGACTACGGGTTCCTTGAATTTGATTTTTTCACAATTGATGACGGAGGAAAGGATGCCGGGGCTATTCCGGTAACCAAAGGAATAGAACTGGAAGTGGGGAGCTATGTTGAAAAGGATTCGGAATTTCTTCTGAAGAAATCTGATTTTGATAGCATTGAAAGAGTGGTTGAAATCCCGGAGAGCCTGGAAGCGCCTGTTGAAAAAGATAAGGTAATCGGAACGATTAAATATGTCTTGAACGGCGAAGAACTCGGCAGTGTTTCAATACTTACGGACATGGGAACCGAAAAAGCCGGATTTTTTAAATTACTGTGGCGGAAGATACTTTCATGGTTCGGCGTAGTTAAGTAACGGTGGATGGATTTATTGTGAAACAACTCTGTTTCTGATAGAATAATTAAAACTATTGGCACAGGCCGGGAGGAAAAGAACATAACAAATTTATTTGCCAACATAGAACAGTATTTGTACATAATACCTGTATTGATAATAGCATTGACATTTCATGAATATTCACACGCCTACGTGGCTTATAAACTCGGGGACGATACTGCGAAAAACCGCGGGAGACTCACGCTGAATCCGCTGAAACATCTGGATATACTAGGTACGCTGATGTTTATTTTTGCACACATAGGATGGGCTAAACCTGTGCCTGTGAATGCGATGAATTTCAAAGATCCCAAGCAGGACATGGCAAAGGTCGGACTGGCGGGTCCCGTAATGAATCTTATTATTGCATTCATAACAGCCTTTCCGATTCAAATAATGGTAGTATATTTTGCAAATAGAGCACCGGGGCAATTTGCTCTGATAATGTGGGAATTCTTACTGATGCTATTTAGTGTTAATCTATATTTGGCGGTATTTAACCTTATTCCGATTCCACCCCTTGACGGGTCGAGGATATTTTATGGTGTTTTACCCCAGAAATACTACTTTAAAGTTATGCAATATGAAAGATACGTTGCATTTGGATTAATCCTTTTTGTGCTCATAGCACCAGGTACTCTGAGAAAGGTGCTGAACACACTGGTTTTCCCCTTTAGGGAAACATTTCTATGGGTAGCGGATTTGGTTGTCAGTGTGTTTATCTGATACTATATATACAGTCGCAAATAATGCGGATTACATATTAACGGAGGTTTTGTAATGTCAAAAAAAGTTGTTTTAAGCGGAGCCAGGCCTACAGGGGCACTGCATATAGGGAATTATCTCGGGGCTATAAAAAATTGGGTTAAACTCCAGGATGAGTACGATTGTTTTTTCTTTATTGCCGATTGGCACGCTTTGACGACGGATTATGAAGACACCGGTTCATATAAAGAAAATATCAGCGAGGTTGTGATGGATTTGTATGCTGCCGGACTGGAACCTGACAAGTGCAATATTTTTCTCCAATCATCTCTGAAGGAACATGCCGAACTGCATCTGTTGTTTTCTATGATTACACCACTGTCCTGGCTTGAAAGATGTCCCACATACAAAGACCAGCTGAACCAGATGGATGAAAAAAATATCCGTACATACGGATTTCTTGGTTATCCCTGCCTGCAGTCGGCTGATATATTGATTTATAAAGCTGATTATGTACCGGTGGGGGAAGACCAGCTCCCGCATGTTGAAATGACACGGGAAATAGCCCGTAGATTTAACTTCCTTTTTGGTAAAGTTTTTCCCGAACCCGAACCCCTTCTTACCGAAGCCAAGGTACTGCCCGGCCTGGATGGCAGAAAGATGAGTAAAAGCTATAATAATACCATTGCTCTAAAGGACCGCGGCGATGTTCTCAGAAAAAAAGTAATGAGCATGATTACGGATCCGGCGAGAATCAGGAAAGATGATCCCGGGCATCCTGATGTGTGTGCCGTTTTTGCTTATCATAAATTCTTTAATAAAGAAGAAAAAGAACAAATTGAAAGTGACTGCAAGGCAGGGCTTATTGGATGCGTAGGTTGCAAAAAGAATTTATATGAAAAGCTTGCCGAGGTATTGAAACCCATCCATGAGCGCAGGGATGAGATTGAAGCCAATCCTGATATGGTAAGAGAAATTATAGCCAGGGGCAATGCCAGTGCCCAGGTAGTAATATCTAAAACTATGGCTGATGTAAGAAAAGCCATGAAAATTGACTGGGAGTAGCCTTAGATGGAAATAAACCAGGCATACGCTCTTAAACTTGAGAATTTTGAAGGTCCTTTCGACCTGTTATATCATTTGATTGAAAAAAATGAAATGGATATTTATGATATCCGGATTTCTGAGATAACAGACCAATATCTTGATTATCTTCTTAAGATGGAACAACTGGATATGGATATCGCAAGTGCGTTTTTAGTAACGGCGTCAACATTGCTTCATATCAAGTCAAGGATGTTGCTTCCAACGGTGGAAGATGACGAAGAAGAACCTATTGACCCCAGGGAAGAACTTGTATTGCAGTTGCTTGAATACAGGAGATGTAAAGCTTCGGCCTCAATGCTAAAGGAAAATTTCAGCAAAAATAAAGCATATTTATATAGAAGCGCCTCCAAAGAAGATTTCGGCAGAACTGAAAAGACTTACACGTTGTCTCCTGCCATGCTGAAAGAGATGTTTGCCGGTATAAGCGAGCGTAATTCAAACAAACGCAACAAACGGGCAAAATACGTAGACAATCTATTAAGGCACGAAAAATTCACGGTAGGGCGAAAGCTCAGACATCTCGTAAGGGTGTTGTTCAAAAAGAATGATATCAGCTTTTTTGAAGAGTTTAAAAAGGAAGGGGAGCACAGGTTGGATATTATTACCGGGTTTCTGTCCATTCTGGAATTGGCGAAGGAAAAGAAAGTGCTGCTCAAACAAAAAGGCATATTTAAAGATATTAGGGTAACAAGGACTGAGAAACTTAAGGAAAATGATTTTGAGGAATTTCTGGACATTTATCAGTGATTGGATGTGAGGCTATGAAGGATAGGGAATTAAAAAATACAATTGAAGCTATTTTATTTGCAAGCGGTGAAGAGGTAAGAATAGACAGGCTGGCTGCTGTTCTTGAAATTGAAACCGATACGGCTGAACGGCTTGTTGATGAATTACGACAGGAATATCTCGGTGAAAACAAGGGTATTGTAATCATAAGACCGAAAGGTAATGTTCAACTGGCCACAAATCCAATATATTTTGAGAAAGCCAGAATGTTGTTTGAGAAAAATGACACAAGAAATCTGTCTCAGGCTGCATATGAGACACTGGCGATAATAGCTTACAATAAGGAGGCTACAAGAGCTAAGATTGAATCAGTCAGGGGAGTGGGTTGCGGTTCATCCGTTTCAACCTTGCTTGACAGAGAACTGATAGAGGAAGCCGGACGTCTCGATGCTCCGGGAAGACCGGTTATTTTTCGACCATCCATTGAATTTTACAGAGTCTTTGGCTTTCGTAGTCTGGATGATTTAATCCCCGTAGAACTGTCGTCGGATAATGAAGCAGAACCCGGTTTGCAGATGGACCTCGAAGATTTTGCCGAACCTGAAATATCTGTTCCACACCCAAAAGACAGTGATTTATAATGGATGAAATCAGGCTTCAAAAATACATAGCGATGTGCGGCGTGGCTTCCAGGCGCAAGGCGGAGAAGTTGATTGACCGTGGGTTGGTATCGGTGAACGATGTTGTAATATCCGGGCAGGGGCATAAAGTGGCATCCGGCGATATTGTTAAAATAAACGGCGAAATTATATCCCCTGAAAAAACTAAAGTTTATATTTTACTTAATAAACCACGGGGAGTGGTATCAACGGCCAGTGATGAAGCGGGCAGAAAAACCGTGCTTGATTGCATAGAAGGCATCAGCGAGAGGCTATATCCCGTAGGCCGGCTGGACTACGGCACCACAGGGCTTATGATTCTTACAAATGACGGTGATTTTACAAAATTCATGACCCATCCGTCTCATCAGGTGGCGAAAACCTATATAGCTGTTGCCAGCGGTGATTTCGACAATGCTTCTGTTCATAGGCTGCGAAACGGCGTTGACATAGGAGGATATGTAACAGCCCCTGCAAAAGTATCGTTCGAAGGGTATAGCCAAAGGCGGAATTCAGTTAAAATAACAATTTTCGAAGGCAAGAACCGGCAGATACGCCGAATGATAGAAGCGGTTGGGCTCAGGGTAAAATCCCTAAAAAGGATAGGAATCGGCAACATTTATGACTCGCACTTGAAAACCGGCGAGTGGCGGCACATGTCTTATACGGAATTAAAGGGACTTGGCTATGGTTTTGAATAATGCATTGGCCCAGTCCCATAAATATGTTGAAAAAGCAGTTAAACCCGGTGATATTGTAATCGATGCCACTGCGGGAAAAGGCAGGGACACTTTGTTTCTTGCTAAGTTGGTCGGTGGCAAAGGCTGTGTGTATGCCTTTGATATCCAAAAAAAATCTATAGAGCTCACTTCGGAATTACTTCAATCAAAAGGTTTGGCCAATACTACATTATTGAATGAGAGCCATGACCGGATGCACGAATTTGTTAAGCCGGGCGTGTCATGCGTGATGTTTAACCTTGGTTATCTTCCCGGAACCGATCACAGCGTACAGACAAAGGGAGCAACAACCGTGTCAGCGGTAAAGAAGGCAATGCATCTTCTCAAAAAGAACGGGATAATTACTCTTGTCATATATCAAGGCGGGGACACAGGATTCGAAGAGAGGGACAGTGTAATTGAATTTTGCAATTCTATAGACCAAAAGCTATTTGCAGTTATGAAAACATCTTTCATTAATCAAAAAAACAATCCACCGATACTTATCTGTATAGAAAAACTATAATCTGACAAGTTTATTTTCCATAAACACCTGACTCAACTAAGCAATAACCATCGGTTTCGGGAATCTTCAGCCAATGATTTACCCAAATACTAAGAGATAATTTTGCCGTACAGCATTTTCCGTGTGTTTTTTAACATGGTAAATTATGGGGAATTAGTGGAGGAAAAGGGTTGACAGTGGAGTGAGTGGGGTGTAAAATGGTGACAAGTTAATATGTAGTGGCGAAAAGCGGGGTATGATTCAAAGCCATTATTAAGGGAATTAAAGCAAAGGCATAAATTATGAACAGAAAATTCCAAGGACGATATCTTCATAAAGTTGATGAAAAGGGAAGACTTATTATTCCTCGTTCTTTTAGGGATTTGCTTGGTATGGAATTTACTGTAAGCAAGGATGTTGATTTTGATTGTCTGACCATCCACACTATTGGTGAAATGAATAAAATTGATATAGAATTTGAAGGAAAATCCAAATTTGATAAAGATGCAAGGGATATGGAAAGAGAATTTTTCTCCAATTGTTACGATTGCAATATCGACAAGCAGGGAAGAGTAATGATTCCGGGTTGGCTTTATGAACTGGCAGGAATAAATAAGGATGTTTGGATTCTTGGTGTGCGCAATTCCCTGGAAATCTGGGATAAAGAAAAATATGAAAATAGAACCCGGTGAAAGCTGAAGGATTAACTAATATGAATGAATCATTCAAACATGAATCAGTTTTACCGGATGAGACAATAAAACACCTTAACATTAAAAAGGATGGAAAATATATCGATTGTACCGCCGGAGGCGGAGGCCACAGCAGCATGATTCTCAGCCAATTAGGTAAGAAGGGCCTCCTTATAGCGATAGACCGGGACGCAGATGCGGTAAAAGCCACGATTAAGCGGCTTGAAAAAGTCAAAACCAATGGCAAGTACATTGTTTTGAAAGATAATTTCCTGAACATTGACAAAATAATAGAAGAAAATGTTCCTGAGGGGGTAGACGGAATCCTGATGGATCTGGGAGTGTCGTCCCATCAACTCGATAGAGCTGAGCGGGGATTTTCGTACCATGAGGACGCACCGCTGGATATGAGGATGGACACCGAAGAAACAAAAACGGCTTATCAAGTCGTCAATAATTACACTAAAGAAAAACTCGCCTTGGTTATCGGAAGATACGGTGAGGAAAAATACGCAGGAAGAATAGCTTCGGCTATAATACACAAAAGAAAAGAAACTCCTATTAAGACAACAACGGAATTGGCGGAAATTATAAAAGCCGCCTATCCCCCGAAAGACAGGTTCAAAGGGAAGCATCCCGCAAGAAAAACGTTCCAGGCTCTGAGGATTGAAGTAAACAAAGAGCTCGAAATCCTGGAAAAAGCCGTCACAAAAGCGGCGAATTTATTAAAACCGGAAGGCCGGTTGGCGGTGATTTCATTTCATTCCCTTGAGGACCGAATAGTAAAGGTTGCATTTTCCACACTGGAAAAACCATGCATATGTCCCCCCTATTTCCCTGTATGTGTTTGCAAACGGGTATCAAGGCACAAAATCATATCTAAAAAGCCGATATTGCCCACCAGTGAGGAAATCGACAATAACAGACGTTCAAGAAGTTCCAAGCTCAGAATAATTGAATGCATCAAGACATAATACGAAAGATAAAAAACACAAATTACAAAAGACAAAACCACATGAAACACAAAAGAAAAGTAGAACAAGACACAGAAGAAGTACATCAAGGAAAGCGTCGGCCGGCTTCATTGCCGGCCGGCAGAATTTTCCGGGGGAATCATGAAGACAGAAAAAATTATGGTGCAGGAATTGGAATTCGGCCTTAGCAGACCGGATGGGAAATCTGTACAGTTACAAAAGAATAAAAACGGACTTAGGCTTATAGAAGGAAGCAGTACAAGAAAGAAAGCAAGGACTTTCATTGTGATACTGCTTGTTTTTGCAGCCTTTTTTACTATAATCACAAGATACAGTCAGATGACGAAATTAAATTATGAAATAGCAGATTTAAAGGAAAGTCTGATAACACAGAATGCCATAAATTCCACACTTGGGGTGGAGCTCGAAAAAAAGACCAACGTGATGAAGATAAGGCATACAGCTGAAACGGAACTCGGAATGCAGGAACCGGATAAACATCAGATAGTGTACGTTAATGTGCCAAGGGCTAATAGTACATTTGCTGCTGCCGAACCAACGCATACAGGCGATGATGCCATAGGAATATTCAATTTTATCAAGGGATTTATATTCGGGGCTGAGTAAAGCATATAATATATAGAATAACCGCATTTGCTGCGGCTTTTTTAAACTTTGCTTTTAAAAGCTGTCAATGTGGTTAGTATGGATTAAAATGTTACGGATAGCTGCCGGGTAATAAAAAGTTCACATGACGATTGGAATATATTATAATTAAAGAGTGCTGAATAATACAAGACATAAGGTATTCAGCAACGGCGGTAGCTGTATTGGTTATAAAACATACTGTAATTCAAATGTTTTAACCAATCTCCGTATTTATTGGCGCACTAAATGGGACAAAAGCAGGAGGTAAAGTCCATGAAGGTGCAGGGTTTATTGCTTGATTTAAAAACCTTGTAACTGAATCACTTAAAAATACGTAATATGTCCAAAACAAAGCGTTTTTAAGTTGTTCAGTAAGCCCTAATTAAAGAGTGCTGAATAATCCATGTAAAAAGAGTCAGCAATATCGAACGGCAAGCCCTGGTTGCATTATGCAAAAAAGCCGAAAAAAGAAGAATTAAATGCAGGAGAATAATTTTGCCCGGTAAAAAAGGAAAGAAGAAAAAAGAAATCACAGAAGAGGCTAAAAGAAATAGACGGCTATTGATTTTAATAGTTATATTTCTGCTTATTGCATCCGTACTGATCGGCAGAATTTTTTATATTCAATTTATATGGGGAGAAGACCTCAGTAAAGAAGCTTACATTCAACAAAACAGCGGCATGATTATCAGTCCGGTCCGCGGTGATATTTATGACAGAAACGGAAGAGAGCTTGCGGTTAGTGTTGCTGTGGACAATGTGACCGTAAGTCCGAGAACAATAAAAAACAATTCAATGGACGCAGGCATAATTGCCAAAGAGCTTGCCCAGCTATTAGGTTTTGAAACAGAGGCCATTCTTTTAAAGCTGGTCAGGGATTCTGAATTCGAAATAATTGCTAAAAAAACAGATAGGCAGATTGGTGATGCTGTGCGCAATTGGGTAAAAGAAAACAATATTGAAGGAGTATACGTTGACGAAGACACCGAAAGATTCTATCCAAATAATAATCTGGCAGCCCATGTCATTGGATTTACAGGTGGAGATAATCAAGGGCTTTTTGGTATTGAAGCAACAATGGAAACATATTTGAAAGGCATTCCCGGCAAGGTGATAAATGAAGTGGATAAAGATGGCAATGCACTTCCATTCTCAGAAACCACGGAAATTGCCGCAGACAACGGAAAAAGCTTGGTTCTTACAATAGATGCTAATATACAGTACATTGCAGAGCAGGCATTGCTCAAAGCCATTGAAGACAATGATGTCGCCAGAGGAGGGTGTGCCATAGTGGCTGATCCCACAACCGGTGAGATACTCGCTATGGTTTCAAAACCAGATTTCAATTTAAATGAACCAAGAGCGATTTTGCCCGGTTACAAAACGGATGAATGGAGTGGATATTCCAAGGCGGATACAGAACTTTTAAGCAAGACGGTGTGGAAGAACATGGCAGTGTCATACACATATGAACCGGGGTCCACTTTCAAGGCGTTTGTGGCATCCATGGCCCTTGAAAACAATGTTATTAAGCTAACTGACATTATTGACGACTACCCGATCGAAGTTCAGGAGGCAGAAATAAAGTGCTGGAGAACCCCCCCCCATGGCGTTGAGACATTTCTTGAAGCAATATACAATTCCTGCAATCCGGTTTTCGTTAAAGTGGCTCAGATGCTGGGAATCACACGCTTCTACGAATATGTGGAAATGTTCGGATTCATGGAAAAAACAGGTATAAATCTCCCCGGCGAGGAAGTGGGATTTTTTCATAAAGAACCAATGGAAATAGATATGGCGGTTGCTTCTTTTGGACAGCGGTTCATAATAACCCCGATGCAAATCGTTTCAGCATATAATACTATAGCCAACGGCGGGTATCTTATGGAACCTATGATAGTAAAAGAAGTTCTGGACGACAACGGGAATCTGGTAGAACGGTTTTTGCCAGAAGTTGTAAGACAGGTTATATCCGAAAAAACCTCCAAAACCATGGCAGAGGTTCTTGAAGGAGTTGTATCCGAAGGAACCGGTAAGAACGCATTCGTTCCGGGATATAGAATCGCAGGTAAAACGGGGACTTCTGAAACTACCGAGGATGATAGATATATAGCTTCTTTCTGCGGATTTGCACCGGCTGACAACCCGATTTTAACAGTCTTGGTCATACTGGACGACCCAAGGGGAGAATCGCATTTCGGCGGCGTTATTGCAGCACCTGTTGTCGGAACTATAATCGAACAGTCTCTTGAATACCTGCAGCTGCCGAGAAAAGGCGATGAAGAATATATTGAACGTGAGACTGTAGTACCGGATGTTATTGGTTATTCTCTTGAAGAAGCGGTTAATGAACTTAAAACCGGCAAACTTGAGTATATTATTGAAGGCAGCGAGACAGGCGATGACCTGACTGTGGTTTACCAGTATCCTTTGGCGGGGAAAATAGTTGTTGAGAAAAGTGTTGTAGTGCTTTACAAATATATGCCGGAAGAAATGGTTACTTTAGAGATGCCGTACCTTATAAATAAAACACTTGGGGAGGCTAAACGCACCCTGAATTCCATTGGGCTCAATATAAGAAGCAATGGAGGAGGCACATGCATATCCCAAGAGTATTATCAGGGAACTGTGCTTAAAAAAGGAAGTGTTGTTGAAGTAAGTTTCAGATATCTCGATAATGTTGACTAGGAGATGGATATGAAATTAACGGAAGTATTAAAGGGTATAGCGGTTAGAAGCATCAGTGGAAACACGGATGTGCAGATAACCGGGTTGGCTTATGATTCCAGAAAGGTAAAGCCGGGATTTCTTTTCGTATGTATTGATGGCGTTGAAGACGACGGTCATAAGTATCTAGAAAAAGCCTGGAATAACGGCGCTGTTGCGGCTATAGTTACAAAAGAAGTCGCACACAGTGAAAACATAGTTGTATTTACAGGAGATGCCAGGCATGCCCTTGCCAGATGTGCCGTAAATTTCTACGGTAATCCATCATGTGAGATGAATCTTCTCGGGATTACGGGAACAAAAGGAAAAACGACAACTTCATTTATGATTAAATCTATTTTAGACATAGCTTTTGGAGAATGCGCAATAATGGGTAATCTGGGTATAGACTACAAGGATGTTCATATCACGACGGCCCAAAATACTCCTCAATCCAGCGACCTTCATTCGGTACTGCGGGATATTGCCAACGCCGGTGTAAAGCATTGCATAATGGAAGTTACTTCAATGGGTCTGGAACAGCTGAGGACAGGCTTTACAGAATATTCCCTGGGGATGTTCACTAACATATCAAGGGCTCATATCGGTAAAAGGGAACATGACAGTTTCGATGAATACCTTGCTGCGAAAGCAATGTTGTTTTCCATGTGTAAAAAGGGGATTGTAAATATTGATGATGAACACTCCCAATATATAATCGAGTCCGCCAAATGTCCTGTTATCACTTTATCGGCATTGAGCGAAGCCGATGTAGTGGCCCAAAATATAAAAATGAGAGGGGACGGTTCTACATTTAATTTTAAAGGCATGGGGAATGAATTTGAAATAAATTTAGAAATGCCGGGTATGTTTAATGTGTACAATGCGCTTTTTGCAGCTACAGCGGCTCTTCTCTCGGGTGCTGATGAAAAGCATATCAAAAAGGGTCTTTCGCAAGTGGTGGTACCGGGCAGATGTGAAAAACAGGATACGGACACAGAATATTCAGTAATGATTGATTATGCACACTCTCCCGACAGTCTTGAAAAATTACTCGAGGCAATGAAGAAATTCGCCGCAGGACGCGTTGTGTCCGTTTTCGGATGCGGAGGAGACAGGGACAGCACGATGAGACCGATGATGGGGGCAATTTCCGGAAAAACAGCGGATTTCACTATAATAACCTCCGATAACCCCCGGTTTGAGGATCCGAATAAAATAATCAGTCAAATTGAAAAAGGAATCAAAACCACCAAGGGTGAATATATATGCATAGAGAACCGAACAAAAGCAATTGAATATGCAATGAAAAATGCAAAAAAAGATGATTTAATAATACTGGCCGGCAAAGGCCATGAAACCTACCTGGATAAAATGGGCAAAAAGACCCATTACGATGAAAGGGAAATCGTAGCCGAAGTGCTGCAGAAACTCAAAGGTGAATAAATGAGAATGAATGCCCTTGAGGCCGCAAAAATTATGGGAGGCAAGACAAATACAATGTCAGCAGGACTTGTATTTACAGGAGTGTCCACAGATACCCGCACTATAAAGACCGGTGATTTGTTCTTTGCAATAACGGGAGAGAATTTTAACGGCGGCGAATACATTGGAGAGGCTTTTAAAAAAGGTGCTGCATGTGCCGTTACAAGTAAAATCTCCGGCGATTCCCGGGTAATAACCGTAAAAGATCCTGTAAAGTCTTTGGGCAAGCTGGCGAAACACCATAGAGAACAATTTGATATTCCGGTTATAGCCGTCACAGGCAGCGTGGGTAAAACTACCGTGAAAAACATGCTGATTTCCATCTTTTCACAAAAATTTACTGTTCATCATACCAAAGGCAATAAAAATAACCACATAGGATTACCTATGACTCTTCTGCAATTAACTGAAGAACATGATGTGTCTGTCATTGAAATGGGAATGAGTTCCCTCGGTGAGATTGATTACTTATCATATCTGACAACTCCCGAATATGCGATTATCACAAATATCGGGTTTTCTCATATCGGTATCCTTCGTTCTCTCGAAAATATTTTTAGAGCCAAAACTGAAGTAATGAATCATATGAAGCCGGGCGGGAAAGTTCTTATAAACGGTGACGATGATTTTCTTGCAAAGCTAACCAAAACCAAAGGACTCGGGATTATTAGTTTTGGGCAAGGAGAAGGCAATGATTTTACTGTGACAGATATTAGTACTAATGAAAAAGGAAATTGCTCGTTTAAATACAATGGAGTTGATTATCTACTCCCGGTACCAGGAAAACACAATGTACTTAATGCAATGGCAGCTGTTTCAGCGGCGAAAATTTTTGGGATAGATGATAAATTTATTAAAAAGGGGTTAAGGGAATTCAAACCTGAAAAAATGAGACTGGACCGCTATGAATTCAATGGTGTTTGGTATATAAACGACTCATATAACGCAAGCCCTCAGTCAATGAAGGCTGCCTTGGACATACTTGGGAATTCACATGGCAGGAAAATCGCTGTTCTTGGAGATATGCTGGAATTAGGGAGTTTTTCAAAAGAGGAGCACATTAAGGTGGGCGGCAAAGCCTCAGATGTCGCTGATGTTTTAGTTCTCTGCGGCCAAGAAGCCGGTAATATGAAAGAAGGGGCAGTTGAAAAGGGCTTCAAAGGTGAAATCCGTATATTTGAATTATCAGACGAAGCAGCTGCATTTCTTGAAAAAACAGTTATGACGGGAGATACAGTGCTTATTAAGGGGTCAAGGGGTATGAAAATGGAAAATGTGTTAGAATATACCGTGGATGGAGGGCAGAAATAAATGTGGCAACCATTACTTATATCACTGGCAGCATCGGTAATTCTCGGATTCATCCTGATTCCAATTCTCAGGAGGTTAAAATTCGGACAAACGGTCAGGGAAGACGGACCCCGGTCTCACCTATATAAAACAGGCATCCCAACCATGGGCGGATTTATATTCATAATACCCGTTACTGCAGTTGCGTTGATCTATACAGATAATATCAGACATATGGCGGCCATGATTGCTGCAATAGCCGCATACACACTTGTAGGCTTTGTTGATGACCTTCTTAAAATTATCAGGAAAAAGAATGATGGGCTAAGTGTAATGCAGAAATCCCTTGCCCTTTTTGTAATATCTGCTGCATATTCCGTGTTTTCAGTATTATTCACAAATGCTGCAAATGATATGATAATACCTTTTTCTGCCATGGGCGAAACCGTAACCATACCGGTATGGCTTTATATCCCGTTCCTGATTATATTTCTGTACCTGATGACTAATGCTGTAAACCTTACGGATGGGGTAGACGGCCTGGCGGGAAGTATAACGTCGTTAGTTCTGCTGTTTTTCTTCATGGTCATAAAGGCAGCGCCTATGGTTTTAACCGATGAAAAAATACTGAGTCTCTCAATGATCGGCGCCCTTATTGGTTTTCTTATTTTCAATGCATATCCTGCAAAGGTTTTCATGGGAGATACAGGTTCAATGGCGCTTGGCGGTCTTATAGGTGTTATTGCGATACAAATGCAGATACCATGGGTAATCCTGATTGCAGGGATCATTTATGTCGCAGAGGCTCTGTCATCCTTCATCCAGGTAGCCCATTATAAAAGGACTAAACGGAGGGTTTTCAAAATGGCCCCCATACATCATCATTTTGAACTGAGTGGATGGAAGGAACAAAAAGTGGTGTCGGTTTTCAGTCTGATCACAATTGCTGCATGTGTTCTGGCATATCTGTTGCTGGGACTATTTTAGGAGGCGTCTTTTGGAGAAAACAAGGAAGAAAAAACCTTTTAATTTTTTGATATTTTCTTTTACGCTGATACTCATTGCACTTGGGATTGTAATGGTCTTCAGTGCCAGCACGCCTGCGGCTAAAAACCAATTCGACAACATTTACCACTATCTGCACCAACAGCTGATTGCATTTGGCGTTGGACTTGCAGCCATGCTGGCGGCATCATATGTTAACTATAACGTTTATAAAAAAATTGCGTGGTTCATATTCGGCGGCGCCCTGTTGCTTTTGGTTCTTGTGCTGATTCCCGGGGTTGGGACTGTATATAATAATGCACGAAGGTGGATTACAATAGGAGCATTTGATTTACAGCCGTCTGAAATATATAAATTCGCAATTATAGTTTTATTTTCGAAACTGCTTTCTGATGAAAAAATGCAGAATAGGAAATTCTGGAAAGGCTACATTATTTATATCGGTATTCTGCTTATCTCAGCAGGACTTCTGATAAGCGAGCCGCATCTCAGCGGTACAATAATTGTTGTCAGCATTGGCATGGTTTTACTATTTGCGGGAGCTACGAAAATATGGCATATTTTGGTTACGGTTGTTCCCGGGGTTGCAGGTCTGGGGCTGGTTGCATATTATTTTGAATATATGAGAATCAGGGTTATTACCTGGATGGATCCTTTTGCATATGCTCAGGGTGACGGATATCAGGTAGTACAGTCGCTTTATGCAATCGGCTCAGGAGGTCTTCTTGGAAAAGGCGCAGGAAAAAGCATGCAGAAGTTTCTTTATATTCCGGAACCTCAGAATGATTTTATATTTGCAATACTGGCTGAGGAACTGGGATTTATAGGCGTCATTGTAGTAATCAGCCTCTTTGTAATGCTTATGTATCAGGGTATTAAAGTTGCAAAAAACAGTTCGGACAAATTTGCAGGTTTGATGGCAACAGGGATTTCAGCACTGATATTTATACAAGCTGCCCTGAACATTGCGGTTGTTACCGGTTCAGTGCCGCCGACAGGCATATCCCTTCCGTTTTTTAGTGCGGGGGGGACAGGTCTTGTTATGTTCATGGGAGAAATTGGCATATTGCTCAATATATCGAGATATGCCGGGAAGGGCTATAAAAAATGAAGATTTTAATTGCAGGAGGGGGCACGGGGGGACATGTTAACCCCGCCATTGCCATGGCTAACAATCTTAAGATAAAATATCCCAACGCAAAGTTTTTATTTGTAGGAAGCAAACACGGTCTTGAAAACGACCTTGTTCCTAAAGAAGGTTATAAAATCACCAGGATTCCCGTCAAAGGGTTTTCAAGAAAGGGCGGCTTATCAAAAATCTGGCCCTATATGGTGTTGATGGCAGGAATGTTCAAATCATTTTTTATATATTTAAGTTTCAGACCGGACATGGCCTTTGGAACCGGGGGATTTGCTTCAGGTCCCATTCTTTTCTGGACCTCGCTATTCAAAGTGCCTACACTGTTGCATGAAGCGAATGTGCTTCCGGGAATCACGAACAGAATGCTGTCAAAAAATGCTGATATTACAGCGATTTGCTTTCCGGAAAGCAGGGAATACCTGAAAAAATCCAAAAGGATAGAACTTACGGGCAACCCCATACGAAAGAGATTATTATCTGCAGACAGAGTATCCTCAAGAGAGCAGTTGAAGCTCAAAAACGATGAAAAATATGTTGTAATAATGGGAGGCAGCCAGGGCGCCAGACCTATAAACGACGCAGTTTTGGATATGTTGGAAAATCACTATAACGACGGTGATTTCAATTTAGTATTTGCACCGGGGAAACGGCACTTTGTGGAAGTAAGCTCTTCAATGAAAAAGAAGTTCAGTAAAGTGGAGATTCCATCGTATATATATGATTCTGATATTGTATATTCAGCCGCTGATTTAATAGTAAACAGAGCAGGCGCCACTACAATTTCAGAACTTACAGCCCTTGGAGTAGCTTCAATTCTGATTCCATCGCCATATGTCGCTGAAAATCATCAGGAGAAAAATGCCAGAACCCTTGAAAATAAAGGCGGATGCGTGCTTCTTATGGATGAGGAAATAAACGGTAAAGTACTTTACGATAATATAATGGGAATTATCCGGGATGAAGATAAATTAAAAGCAATGGGCACAGCAGCCGCTGGGGCGGGAATCAGAGACGCATCCCAGAAGCTTTCTGTTCTGTTTGACGAACTCCTTGAGGGGGTCAAATAAATGAAGCTTACCGTTCTGGGCAATAATGGCCCTTTTCCCGGAGCAGGGGGAGCCTGTTCTTCATATTTAATTGAGGAGAATGGGACAAATATTCTTTTTGACTCAGGCAGCGGTTCTTTGTCGAATTTAATGAAAATAATTGATCCGGTTAAACTGGACTGCATTGTGCTTTCACATCTGCACTGGGATCATATAACAGATATACCGGTGCTATTTTACTATTTGAATATTATGAGTCTTCAGGACAGGAGTATTCAGAAAATTCCGCTATATCTTCCGAAAACTCCCATAGGCACCTTTGAAATAATAAACGGATTCAGCTCCTTTAAACCAAAGATGCTTTCTGATGAAAGCATTATTAATTTAGAAGGCCTGACTATAACCACAAAACGCATGACACACTCTGTAGAAAGCTACGCATTGAAATGTGAATCAAATGGTAAATCAATCGTTTATTCCCCACCCAAGAATACCCGTGTCTTCAGACGTGGGATGAATTGGGGAAATTCACTTGTCCCGCTTAAAATCGCCTTAGTCTTAGTACCAAATATGGCACATAAATATCTGAAAAACAGTAT
>JAUVJE010000133.1 GCA_030592355.1 Clostridia bacterium | reverse complement strand
ATTCCCGGACTAATAAAATTAATGGGCGGACAAAAAGCATTTATAAACAAACTTGAATATGCCTTTAAGATGGCCGGTGAAATGAATTATTATGCGGGTAAACCGGAACTCAGGAGGGACAAGGCGCATATAAACTACGGAAACGAAAACACTCGATTTCATGCAGCTCTTTTTAGTCATGCAGGAGAAGCCGGGCTCACTCAAAAATGGAGCAGGAAGGTGAAGGATTCCTTGTTTTCAAATACTGGTAAATTAGGATTCTGCGAAGATGACGACTGTGGGTTGTCTGCCGGAACAAGCCTGTTGCTCGCTCTTGGACTGTTTGATATAAAAGGTGGCGCATATGAAAACCCGGCATACGAACTAGGATCGCCGATATTCAGCGAAGTTACTATAAATCTCAGTGATAAATACTACAACGGAAAAGAATTTAAAATGATTATGAAAAACAATTCTTCTGAAAATTTATATATAAAGGCAGTGAAGTTAAACGGAAAAAAGGTTAATGGTTATTTAATAAAGCATAGTGATATTATCAAAGGCGGAGAGATGATATTGTATATGGACAGAGAACCTGCCGACAAGTAATCAATGAATGGAAAGAGAGAAAAAAATGAGACTGTCAACAACAACTGTGTTATTCGGATGGTACGGAGAAGATTATTATCCTTCTTTTGAAGAATCAATGAACAATTGTCTTAATGTCGGTTTTAAAACACAGGACATCAATTTGTGCGCGGCAATCAGAAATAAATCTGACCTTGCAGCTGATAATTGGAAAAACAAAATATATAATTTAGGCGAAGCCGCAGCAAAAGTAGGGGTTGTTTTCGGACAGTCCCACCCGGTATTTATAACAGGCGCGCAACACGAAGAGAAAAAGGAGCTATGGAGTATCTTTGTTAAAATGATGGAGCGTTCAATAATCGCCAGCTCTATGCTTGGAGTTGAGTGGGCGGTAATTCACCCGGTGGGGGTTTACCAAAATAATGAAGTCGATATCGAAAAAAGCATAAAATTAAATATTGAAAATTTTTCCTTCGCCATGGAGCTCGCCGCCAAATATAATGTGAAGCTTGCATATGAAAATATGCCGAACAGAATGCATAGCATGAAACGGTTTGCCAGCCGGACTGAAGAACTCATAGCCCTTGTTGATGAGTATAGTGATTCATCCGTAGGGGTATGTTGGGATTTCGGGCATGGGAACATTATCTATAGAGATCAGGTTCCTGAGCTGAAGGCTATCGGAAACAGGCTCAGGATGACTCATGTTGCTGATAATTACAGCACCGGAGATGACCATATGCTGCCATTCCATGGAACAACGGATTGGCATTCAATAATGCCGGTTTTAACAGAAATAGGTTATGAAGGTGATTTCGCCTTTGAAACTCACATGGAAACGGTCCGCATGCCATTGCAATTTAGGAATGATATAGCCAGAACAACATATAAAGTTGGAAAATATTTACTGTCTCTGACTTAATGAGACGGGTCCTGTGCCTTAAAGTTAAATCCGGGAAAATTAAATCATACGCCAAATAGTAACTTATGGTAACATAGGCATTGTTACATAAAGTTACTTGTGGTATAATGTGCATGTAGTTAACTGTAAAGGATAAAGATTAAAATGAACAGGATAATTCAAACACAGAAAATAAAAAAATATATTCATAATAATCTTGGTGGAAACCCAGAAATTAAAAGAGTTGATTTTAGCACAACTTTCCCGGCATATCTCAATAATAATTTTGACTATTATGAATTGAATTACCTGGACATGAAACTGCTTTTGGTTTTTTTTATATATGACAATAAAGATATAACCGCTATCCTTAAACGAATAAAGCATATAAGTGCTTTGTCCGGTTACAGTAATAGAATCATATGTGTGTTTGATGAAGCAACAAGTTATTTAAGAAAAAAGCTAATTGGAAAAAGAATAGCGTTTATTATTCCCGGCAAACAAATATTTATACCTTTGTTGGGTATGGTTTATACGGATAAAAAAGCAAGTACTTATTCAATATCATTTTCAAACCAAAGTTATGAACCTCAAAAAATGACACCATCAAGTCAGGCTTTATTGCTTGAATTACTTATAACAGGTGATTATAATTCAACACAGGAAGAGTTGGCGCATCGGCTGGGAATAACTAAAATGTCCGTTTCCAGAGCATTTTCACTTTTATATTCATTTAATATTATCAAGAGAATAGACAGAGATAATGTAATGGTTGAAAGCCCATATGAAATTTGGAAAAGGGCAGAGAAGTATTTTATATCACCCATACAAAAATATCTGTATATAGACTTAATGACTTTAGATTCTTTTAAAGAACAACTAACGTTGTCAGGAGAATCAGCTTTATCTGAAATATCACCATTGGTCGGTATCAGCATATTTTCATATGCAATTTCAGCCAAAAACTGGAAAGAAACAGAAAACAAACCAGAGGCACTGACTAATATAGATTATAATGTTGTAAAACTGGAAATATGGAAATATAAAGTGCATAAGTTAAAAGACAAAATTCATCCGCTTGCATTATATTTGGCTTTGAAATCAACATATGACGAAAGAGTTCAAAGTGAATTAGAAAGAATACCAAGAAAATATTTGGGAGGAAATTAATGATAAAAGGGCTGGACATTTTCAGAAAACATTTTAAGGGATTTGAAGATAATTATATATTAATAGGAGGTACAGCTTGCTGGCTGCACCTTGAGGATGCCGGTTTTATAGCTCGAGCAACCAAAGATTTTGATTTAATAATTATTTCAAAGAATTTAACAGTTGAATTCGCAAAACACTTTTGGGAATTTATTAGAAGCGGAGGATATGAGGTGTGGATTAATAATAAGGATAATAACACATGTCTCTACAGATTTATTGAACCAAAAAACAGTAGATATCCTAACATTATTGAGTTGATGTCAAAAGCAGCAGATGTACTGGAAAAAGCTAAGCCTACAAGAATATCCCCACTAATGATAGATAAGGAAAGAATAAGTCTCTCGGCAATAATTCTTGATGGTGAGTACTATGAACTTGTAATGAATCATAGCCTTTTAAAATATGGTATTTCTATTGCTGATGAAGTGTGTCTTATACCTCTTAAGGCAAAAGCATGGTTGAATCTAAAGAGAGACAAAAAGGAAGGCATGCATGTTAATGGAAATGATATTAAAAAACACAGAAGTGATGTATTCAGAATGTCACAGTTAATAAAAATTGAGCCGCTTATGGGCATATCTGATTCTGTAAAAAGTGATATGAAGAAGTTTTTAAGTGAAGTTGATGTTACAGGAATCCCTCTGAAAGCTTGGAATATTTATGGTACTAATAGCAGTGAGATTATAAAGACGATAAAATTAGTTTATTGTTCATAGGTTTGTGCGTCCCTATTTAGGACTGCTGAATATTTTTATACTCAGATTATTCAGCAGTCCTTGTTTATGACGGACCCCGGAACAATCAACCCCTTGCTGATTCCCAGTATTTCGTCATATTTTTTATACCATTTTGGATACATTAGCGAAGGAACGAATACGTGGGCAACGGTTCCCAATCCATATACATCGCGCCATAGTTTTTCAGTGGCCTCCAGACGCTCATCAATCAACGGCTGCAGCCGATTTATATCGTCGCGGGAGTTCCAGGCATCACCGCTTCCAATTTTAAAATCCAGGGACATCAAAAGCGCTTTATAATAAATATGGTCAAATACCCACTCCTGACGAGGCGGCGTTTTTGCCACGTCTTTTAAGACCACCAGTTTTTCCAGCCATATAGCCGCTTTATCAAATGAAGGATACTGCATTTCTTCAAGGATTTTTGCCATTGATTCAAGCTTTGTGCCTGAAAGCCCCATCATTAAAGAACAGTAGTCAGTGAGTAATTCATTTATATTGGTATTGGGATTTATTAATAGCCTTGATGAAAGATAAACGTTCAGGTGGTCATTGAACCCCTCGTTATACGTATTCATGCCGTCACAGCCGATATCCTTAAACGTTGAAATAAGGGTTTTTAATCTGTAAGGAGCTGAATGGACGCCAAATTTATTGTAAACATCAATCCTCTCATCTGAGTAACCGATATTTACAAATGTACTGAGCGGCATATCTCCGATAAAGCCCCTTAATCCTGAAGGAATTTCATGTCCTTTGTGATACGGTGGATTGAATTGGAAATGACCGAACACACTAGGTTCTAAATTTTCAATGAACTCTTTAAGCTGAATCATTTCTGCCTCGGATGTCCACCACCCGATTATATCAATGATAATATCAGGATAATATTTTTGCGCAAGTTCCAGTATTTCTCCTGCCATGGCAAGAAATGTAGAATAATAGGGCTGGCATTTGTCACAGGCGCAACCCCCGTCATCATATGGGCACAGTGCAACACAGTCAATCTGCACATCAGAAGCAATAAGGTCCATTAACAGATTTTCATGGTTTTTAAGGCAAGTAGCCCTTGCTTCGGGAATAGACGGACATAGTACCTGACCTTGTATGCGAAGCTTATGACTGTGTATGGCTTCCCATTCCGGGCGAAGCTGATCTGTGAAAGCTACATTGTGAGTAATAATCAGCATGGTTTTCATACCAAGCTTAGCGGCTGTTCTGAAATTTTCTTTTTTCTTATCCCAAAGATTCATGGATTTGCTACAATAAACCCGCGGATTGTACGGATCCGGCATATCATTGGGATCGAACCAGTCACCGTATCCGTTTGCCCCAAAGAGCGCTGCATCTTCGAGATATCGCTTCATTTCAAGAGGCCAGGAAGCTTCAAAAGAGTTGCCGAAGTGTGCGGGCATGTAGTGGGTGCGAATATCAAATGCAGGATTCTCCTCGATAAATGTATCATATGTTACATTCTTTGGTGTTTTTGACAGGTATATAAGCAACCGTCCGGAAGCAGCAATAAAATCTGAAGCCGATGAAGCTTTAATAATTACATTGTTGTTTTTAAGTTTTATAGAAAATGAAGCTGGGGCACAGGTTTCAAATATAAATTTCAGATTATTTATTTCATATCCACTAAGCCGTTTTTTAAGGATATTTAATGCCTCTACTGCCAAAGGAACAGATTTGATGACATTCATTTGCATAAAATTCTCCCTATCTAATCCGGTACTATAGGATTATTAACCAGCCATAACGGACTCATATAATTTCCGTAAAGTGTCATGGACCAGTGAAGATGAGGACCCGTTGAAAAACCGGTTGAGCCAACTTTGCCAATCAAATCGCCTTTTTCTACAAAATCTCCGACTTCGACATCTAACTCACTCATGTGTAAATAACTTGAGAACAGCTCCATGCCATGGTCTATTATTATAGTGTTCCCGGTCCTGACAAGTTCCCCGGCAAAAACAACCTTCCCTCTATTGGCCGCAACTATAGAATCACCGGTATCGCCGTCAATGTCGAGTCCGGAATGCCTGTATGGATTTTTGCCGTTTATATAACGGGTTCTGGCGTAACTGGTGCCCAAGTCTCCGACAAGGGGCATCATAAACAACCCGTCAAGATACGAGGTTTCATTTGAATTGGATTTTGCTTCCCTGACCATGAGATAATCATTTGCCGTATTGGCCGGATCAGCTTTTTCAGCAAGTTCATCTGAAACCACAAGCTGTTGATTGGTGGTTTCAAAATCATCGGGTATTATTGTAAATACATATTCTTCAAATATTTCTTTGCAGCCGTCGGTATGCCGGTATATGGTTGCTGTGTAATCTTTTGGCGATGTCCACCAATTTATGGGCATATATATTAAAAGCATGTCCTTGTAAGGCATAAAATCACCCTTGAAATTTCCAAGATTTGATTCAATGGAAAAAGATTCGCTTTCCTCTGCAAAATCAACATAAAAGGCCAATATATCACCCGGACGTGCCTCGGGGTATATAATAGAAGCCTTTGTCGGCATTTCCATGATGTATGAATAGTAGTATTTTAGATTCCCGTATGAATCCGGGAAAGAGTCGTTTGTAAATACAGCGTCCAATGTATAACTAAGAACGCCTTCGAAACAGGGTACGGTTGCGATTTCATCAAGGAGCTCGGTTTCTTTATAAAATGCACCATCCCTGTATTCAGTTAAAATCATATGGTTCGGGAGCGAGTTATTGTAATTTACACTAAAAATCGTATTTGGTTCGATTATCTGACCCGTTGATTTATATACTTCAGATACTGTTTCTGTATAAAGACTTCCTCCGTCTTTTTTTCTAATCCAATTTCCCGCCACTTTATCGGGTTGCAAAATAATATCGGCCCGCAGTTGAATTTCAGGCAGCGGCTGATGAAGTTTCACATATTCGGAATATATTGGATTGGTTAAAAGAAACGTTTGAGCAATTTCATCGGATATTGAATAATAACCGTCAGGGGTTTTGACCAATATTTTTTTCTTATCCATGTTTATATAAAGAATGTATTGAATTGATTCATAAACCAAAGAATTTACCTTAAGATAGTAAATGCTGCTGTTGTTAAAGTCGTCATGCTTCCCGCCCTCATATACAAGATTATTGCTGAGTATGGAGTATAAAGAAGAATCCGACGGAGATAAACCAACAATGTCATCCTCAGAATATAATTCAACGGTGATTGGCTGTAATATGACATCCATGGTTTGAATCGGAATTTCAAAATAGTTTTTCTTCAATAAACCTTTTTCCAGGTAACCTTCTTTGGTATAGGGATTGTAATGTATCGTGTAGTTCATT
>JAUVJE010000052.1 GCA_030592355.1 Clostridia bacterium | reverse complement strand
CTGGTTTTTCTAACCTGACGGGCTAATTTTTCGCCATCGTCTGACAATGTTAAAAAGAACCACCGGATATTGACTAAATCTAATCGGCGGTTTTCTAAATATAATTTTCAGACTGCTTCGTTTTATTCGCTTCTCCTCTCACTCATGTATCGACATACACTTCGTTCAAGGAGAATCTCCAAAGCCTCGCCTGGCAAAAAAATTATCGCCATCGGGCGCTTGGTACACAATTATTTCTCAGTAAACTTCGTCCTGGTTTTTCTAACCTGACGGGCTAATTTTTCGCCATCGTCTGACAATGTTAAAAAGAACCACCGGATATTGACTAAGTCTAATCGGCGGCTTTCTAAATATAATTTTCAGACTGCTTCGTTTTATTCGCTTCTTCTCTAACTCATGTATCGACATACACTTCGTTCAAGGAGAATCTCCAAAGCCTCGCCTGGCAAAAAAATTATCGCCATCAGGCGCTTGGTACACAATTATTTCTCAGTAAACTTCGTCCTGGTTTTTCTAAAATGCGGTTAACTCATCGAAAATTTTAATTGCAAAATGATCTGTCATAGAGGCCAGATAATCGATTATTGCGATAATATAATCATCTCGATTGCCTAATTTATAGATTACCTTGTTCTTGTATTTTGGATTTCTATTATCATGGCCGCCAAGGTCCGAGAACTTCTCAAGCTTATTTATAAATGTAAAGCAAAGCTCCGGATAGGTGTTTATATAGTGGTCATTTATGTGCTGAATGGTTTCTTCGCCATGATAGAAACTTAACAGCATGTTAAAAATGGATTCCAGTATCAAACGCGCATAATCATGGAATACCAGCAATCGCTCATTGTTATAAATATATTCATAATTGAAATCTTTAATAGCTCTTAAGAACTTCAAATGATCGGTGGAATAATGCATTCCCTTCTCCGGTGTGCTTTGTGCGCAAAGGTCTGCTACCAGATGGTAAATCAAAGAAGTGTTGTTTGTTTTACTGATGTCTATATTGGCATAGTCTTTCAGCAGCTCTTCAAGGATATGCTCATGAACACTATCAAGGATATTAAGTCTTAGGGCATCTTCGATATCTCTTCCCACATAAGCAATATTATCGGCGATTTTTACAACGCAGCCTTCCCATGTATATGGGGAAAACTCATTTGGATGCTCAATGGTTTCAAGAGAGACAATTTCGTCACGGGGCATCAGGTAAGCATCTTCCACTTCGCCGCAATGACAGATGATTCCGTCCCTGACGGCATATGTAAGATTAAGATTCTGTTCATAACCTTTTGAATTTTGTAAGGTTTCATATTGGTCAACGAAACGAAGACTGTTTTTTTCATGACCGAAAGTTCTATCGATGTGTTTTGAAATTATTTGGTTTATATACCTTTCGCCGGAATGGCCGAAGGGTGCATGCCCCAAATCATGTCCCGTGGAAATGGCCAGTGCCAATTCTTCATTTAGTCCAAGGTGCTTGCATATGGCCACGGATATTGAAGACACATAGTTGACATGTTCAATTCTGGTGCATATATGGTCATTACGGGTGGCGAAAAATACCTGTGTTTTATGCTTTAGCCTGCTATAAGCACGGGAATGCAGAATTCTTGTATAATCCCGTTCAAAAGGAGTCCTGATGTCATCCGGTTTTTCTGACAGTTTTCCATACCGGACTATTGCTGATTCATATTTTGGATTTCCCGGAAGCATTGCATGGTCTTTGAAATTTCCGTTCATATCGGTGCCCTCCGCGGTACGATTTTTGTTATAATAATTATATAGCTTAAGACAATTTATTACAAAGGGAGACGAATTATGAGTGAGAATGGTTTCTTTGCTTTTATCCACCGGATGAAATATATAACAAGATGGGGTCTTATGCGCAACACCAGATACGAGAACTTAAAGGAGCATAGCTTTGATGTTGCCGTAGTGGCTCATGGGCTGGCCACAATAGGTAATTGCTATTATGGCAAGAATTATAATGCAGACAGGATAGCGATGAGCGCCATGTTTCATGATGCCAATGAAGCGATTACCGGAGATATGCCGACGCCTGTTAAATATGGAAATGCTGCAATAATGAAAGCTTATAAGGAACTGGAAGCTCAGGCCGTGCAAAGAATTTTATGTATGCTGCCGGAAGAATTGGAAAAAGAATATGTCCATTATTTTTATATTGCCGATGATGAAGAGAAACAATTGGTAAAAGCGGCTGATAAAATTTCTGCCTATATTAAATGCCTGGAAGAAGAACGGGCGGGTAATGACGATTTCAGTACTGCGAAAAGAACTCTTAAAAAGACGATAGATGGATATGAGCTTAAGGAGGTAAAATATTTCATGAAGAAGTTTCTGCCTGTTTATGGTATGAACATCGATGATGTATAAAAAAATTCTACGGTTGTATTGCGGAGTATCACAGACGGACAGCGTCGGGGGTACTCCTTGTATCATGGCTATTAATATTTCAACTTGAAGAACTGTATGTGTGCAGATGTTTATGGCGTTCCTCGAACTCTGATTACTGTAATATTCTGCGGTACGCCAATGACATCTCAGCACACCGGTGACGTTCCTCGGCTGCGCCTGCGGTACGTCACTTAAGTGAAATGGCAAGCGAGTATATGCGAGAAAAACAGAGAAAAATGGCGAAAAACGGAGCAATGAAATAGCATATTAAAATAATCGAAAATTAGGCTTGACATTCAATACATCGTGTATTAAAATGTTCAGTGCTGATTAAAAGCATTGAATTTTTGTTTATATATCGAAAGGAGCTTTCAGTAATGAAAACAATAATGGCCAGTAATGAAACGATTGAAAGAAAATGGTTTGTAGTTGACGCTGAAGGACAAACTCTTGGAAGATTTGCCAGTGAAGTGGCTAAAATCCTCAGGGGAAAACATAAACCCGTATATACGCCTCATGTAGACTGCGGAGATTATGTGATTGTTCTCAACTGCGAAAAAATAAAGGTGACAGGCAATAAAGCGACTCAGAAGCTTTACAGACATCACACAGGATGGGTTGGTAATCTTAAGGAAATCAAATACAGCGATATGCTTAAGAAACACCCCGACAGGATAATCACTCATGCAGTTAAGGGAATGCTTCCCAAAAACAGCCTTGGAAGACAAATGATTAAGAAATTGAAAGTCTACGTAGGTTCCGAGCACAATCATGAAGCTCAGAAACCCGAAGTGCTTGAAATTAAATTTTAGTGAAGGGAGGATATGATAATGGCAAATAGCGTACAGTATTACGGAACCGGAAGAAGAAAAAAATCAGTAGCAAGGGTTAGACTTGTGCCCGGAAGCGGACAGGTTATAATCAATGGCAGGGGAATAGACGAATATTTCGGTCTTGAGACGTTGAAGTTTATATGCAGGCAGCCTCTCGTACTCACTAAAACGGATGGGAAATTCGATGTTTTGGCTAATGTCAAAGGTGGAGGATTTACAGGCCAGGCAGGTGCAATAAGACATGGTATCTCCAGAGCTTTATTGGAAGCCGGTCCGGAAATGAGACCTGACCTTAAAAAAGCCGGTTTCCTTACCAGAGACCCGAGAATGAAAGAAAGAAAAAAATACGGACTCAAAAAAGCAAGAAAAGCACCACAGTTCTCGAAAAGATAAAAACTATACTCATAAAAATACGGCGCTGTTTCATACAGCGTCTTTTTTTATATATCGCAAATTTACCTCTGGGGTATCTTTACGAAAATTAAGTTTCAGGGCAACTGCAGTAAGTGTTAGAATAGAAGTAACAAAACTTTGGAGGAATATAATGCTACTAATTAAAAACGGCAGAGTTTTTACAATGAAGAAGAAAAACGATTTTAGTGGATTTGTGCTGATTAAAGGCGGCAAAATTGAAAAGGTCGGTAAATCGGAAAAACTAACGGCCGAAATTGAAAGTAAATGTGAGAAAATTATTGATGCAGAAGGTGGCTATATATTGCCTGGAATGATTGATGCGCATTGCCATGTCGGGATGTGGGAAAACGGTATAGGCTTCGAAGGTGCCGACGGAAACGAGATGACTGATCCTGTGACGCCTCACCTCAGAGCCATTGATGGAATATACTATAAGGACAGATCTTTTAGCGATGCCAAAGAGGCTGGGATCACAACACTCGTAATCGGGCCGGGCAGCGCAAATGTCATAGGAGGACAGTTCTGCGCACTGAAAACTTTCGGTAACAGCATTGAAGAAATGCTTCTAAAAGAACCCGTGGCAATGAAAATGGCTTTTGGCGAGAATCCGAAAAGAATTTACAGCGGGCAGAAAAAAACACCGTCAACCAGAATGGCAACGGCGGCTGTATTGCGGGAAGCATTAATGGAAGCCAAAGCTTATAAGGAGCGACCTGAAGATGAACAGAGCAAGGTGGATTTTAAAAAAGAAGCTCTCGCGAAAGTATTTGATGGTCTGCTGGTCAAAATCCATGCCCATAGGGAGGACGATATTTTGACGGCAATACGGATTGGCAGAGAATTCGGATTGAATTTTACAATTGAGCATTGCACGGAAGGCTATATTATCAAGGATAAATTGAAGGAAGAAAATATTTCTGTAATAGTCGGTCCATTGCTGTCATTTCGTTCAAAATACGAACTTACCAACAGTACTATCAAAAACCCGGGGATTTTGCAAAAAGCAGGAATAAAGGTTGCCATTATGACGGACCACCATGTTATCCCCATACAGTATCTTTCCCTTTGCGCCGGAGTTGCTGTGAAAGAAGGCATGGATGAGCTGGAAGCTCTTAAGGCTATTACAATTTATGCTGCCGAAGTCTGTGAATTAGAAGATAGAATCGGGAGCATTGAGGTCGGTAAAGATGCAGATATTGCTGTTTTTGATGGAAATCCCCTTGAAATAATGACACATTGCGTCGCAACGATTATCAATGGTGAAACGGTATATGAAGGCTAAAAAATATGCTTTTTGCTCTTTAAGCGAAAGTCAAACTGAATCAGTGGGAGCAACTCTTGCAGCAATGACGAGAGGAGTTGTTTGTATTAAAGGCGAATTAGGGGCGGGAAAAACAATTTTAGCCCGGGGATTTGCCAAAGGCCTTGGAATTAAGGAATACATAACAAGCCCGACTTTCAATATTATAAATGTATATGAAAAAGATGGATTTGTGTTCAACCATATGGATGCCTATAGGATAACTGACCCGGAAATGCTCTATGACATAGGCTTTGATGAGATGGTGGATACCGGCGATGTTACGGTAATAGAATGGGCTGACATGATAACAAAAGCAATTGGTGTATATAGCGTAAGTGTGACTATGCTGTACGGTGATGCAGTTGAGAAACGGATAATAATAATCGAGGCACCGTCGGAAATAATAGATGTATTTGTAAGAAGGTCACTATGATTATTCTTGGAGTTGACACATCATGCGAGCAGGCTTCCTGCGCATTATATATTGATGGTGTAATTCATAGCGTCAGGTCTGAAGAAGATAAGCGAAAGCATTCCGAGACCCTGATGCCGATGGTGGACGGGTTGCTGAAAAAAACCGGTGTAAAGTCTGATGCGGTTGATTTGTTTGCGGTTTCCGGAGGCCCTGGTTCGTTTACGGGATTGAGAATAGGCATGGCATCAATCAAGGGGATGGCTTATGCGCTTAAGAAAAATATAGTAATTATAAAAACACCTGATGTTCTGGCCAACCATTATAGCAGTGGCTCCGGTATAGTATGCCCTATGATTGATGCACGGAATAATCAGGTTTATACAGCTGTTTATGAATGGGAAAACGGGTTTTATCGCCCAATTACAAATTATATAGGTGTAAAAATAGAAGATCTCCTTCAAATCCTTAAGAAGTATCAAAATATAAATTTTTGCGGAGATGCATCATTAAAGCACTATGAATTTTTTGTTAAAAACGGGTTGGGGTGCAGCGAACCTGATATTGCCTATCTCTATCCATCGGCGGATATTCTTGTAAAGATGGCTGCTTCCGGTTTGGGAGATATAGTGAATCCGGCTGAAGCCGTTCCCTTTTACCTTAGAGTTTCACAGGCGGAAAGATTTCATGGAAAAAGTTGAATGCAAAATACAATTTAAAACCGCTGATTCCAGTCATGTAGGGCAAATGCACGAAATCGAGGAATCGGTTTTCCCTGTTCCATGGTCATATGAGAGCCTGGCTTCGGATGTGTGTGAACATGAAATTGCTGTATATGTCGTTGGCTTATGTAAGGATGAAGTAGTTTCATATGCAGGGCTTTGGCATGTCCTTGAAGAATCGCATATTACCAATATTGCAGTGAAAAAAAAATATAGAAGAATAGGCATTGGTAAGAAAATGATAAAAATTCTTCTTGATACAGCGAGAGAACTGGATGTTAAAAGCGTGACACTGGAAGTAAGGGAATCCAATGTAGCAGCCATCGGACTTTATGAAAAAGCAGGATTTTTCAAGGCCAACCGCAGAAAGAAATACTATACAGACAATTTTGAAGATGCAATTATAATGAATAAAGTATTATGACAGAATGGATTTCTATCATCACCCGGCTCATTAATTAGCAATCGACCTGCCGGCCCTGGGTCAGCGGGTCGAAAATCAACCAGCTGACCCAGGGGCAGATGGTCGAAATGGTATAATTGAGATATGACTGAAAGTAATTTACAATTTAATATTGCGGAAGAAATCAGAAAACTGCCCGGAAAACCCGGCGTTTACCTTATGAAGGATAAACAGGGTAGGATAATTTACGTGGGCAAGGCGGTCAATTTAAAGAACCGGGTTAAGTCCTATTTTCAAAAAAGCGCCAAGTCAACCCGCATACAACGGATGGTTTCACTGGTAAAAAGCTTTGAGTATATGGTGGCAAATGATGAAAGAGAAGCTTTCATCATCGAATGTAATCTGATAAAGAGCCACATGCCCCACTATAATATAATGCTCAAGGATGATAAAACTTATCCATATATTAAAGTAACGGTACAGGATGAATATCCTAAGGCTGTCATCACGAGACGTTTTGAAAATGACGGTGCGCGATATTTCGGACCTTATCCCGAAAGAGTGTCGGCGAGAAAAGCGATTAATATCCTTCAGCAGAATTTTCCTGTGAGAACCTGTAATAAAAAAACCATGGGGAAAGATAAGCGGCCTTGTTTAAATTATCAGATAAAACGCTGTTTGGGACCCTGTGCAAACCTGTGTACAAAGGATGAATATTCAGAGCAAATTGATGGTCTTGTTAATTTTTTAGAGGGCAAGGCTCCCGGGCTTATTGAAGAAATGAAACATAAAATGACTCAGGCCAGTTCGCTGCAGAAATATGAACAAGCCGCTCTTTACAGAGATAAGATAAATACCCTCAGAAAAGCATCTGATCTCTATATGATAAATCCTAAAATGAAAAGAAGCGACGTGCTGGCATGTGCTGCTGCTGACGGACTTGCAGTCGTTTACATACTGAATATCAATGAAGGTGCTGTAATTGACCGCCGTCAGTTCGAAATCGACTCCCGCGACAATGAAAATTCAAGAACAATACTTAAGGATTTTATCAGACAATACTATGCACAGGGCAATTTGGTACCCGGTATGCTCTTAGTGCATAATGATGTAGAAAACAGCGGATGGCTGGCAGATTGGCTGACAGGTATTAAAAATAGGAAAGTAACGATAACGACCCCAAGGCGGGGAGAGAAGAAAAAACTTGCGGATATGGCTTATGATAATGCCAGGCATGTGCTGGCTGCATTCCGGGAAAGAAGAAATGCGGATAAGGGTAATTTGACAGAGTTGGCTAAATTACTGCAATTAGAGGTGTTTCCGCAGCGTATTGAAGCCTACGATATCTCGAACTTGGCGGGAAAGGATACGGTTGGTTCAATGATTGTATTCGATGACGGCAAGCCAAAGAAAAGCATGTATAGGAAATTTAGTGTAAAAAATGATTTTGCCCATGATGACCTAAAAGCTATGGCTGAGGTTGTTGGAAGGCGACTCAGCCGTATAAAGGATGAGAAATTCGGACCGGCGCCTGATATAATGATGATTGACGGTGGAAGAAACCAGGTCAATGCAGTTCTTGCTGAAATGAAAGCCAAAGGATGTGATATTCCTGTTTGCGGCATGGTGAAAGACGACAGGCATATAACAAGAGGATTAATTTACAATGGTATGGAGTTTGGATTCAGAAGCGACGGCAGCCTTTTTAGATTTATCGCGTCCATACAGAACGAAGCTCATAGATTTGCGATTGAGTATAATAGAAAGAAACGAAAAAAGCGGTACTTTGATTCAGAACTTGATAAAGTAAAAGGTGTTGGAGTAAAACGCAGGGAAGACCTGATGAAGCACTTTGGCTCGCTGAGGGAAATCAGGGCGGCAGGTATAATACAGCTTGAATCGGTTAAAGGAATCAGCAGTACTGTTGCAAATGATATATATACATATTTTCATGGAAAGGCGAAGTAATGAAAGTTTTTACACTCGGTGACCTGCATCTGTCTCATCAGGTAGAAAAACCAATGGATGTTTTCGGCGGACATTGGCAGAATCATTCCGAGAAAATAAAAGAAAACTGGCATTCTGTGGTTGAAAAAGAGGATGTAATAATAATGCCCGGTGATTTTTCATGGGCAACGTATCTTGAACAGGCAGAGGAAGACTTTAAGTTTCTGGACAGATTACCGGGACGAAAAATCATGCTAAAAGGCAACCACGACTATTGGTGGGAAACCATTACAAAAATGAGAAAGTTTCTGGGGAGTATAGGTGTAGAGAGTGTTGATTTTCTTTACAATAACAGTTACCAATTTAACGGAAAATGCTACTGCGGTACAAAAGGCTGGGATGCCAGGGAAGAAAAAGACGAAAAAATCATCAATCGTGAAACTATACGTTTAAAACTTTCGCTTGATAGTGCTAAATGTGATGATGGGGATATCATTGCAGTATTCCACTATCCTCCTGATGACAATCCATTGCTGCAGTCTATTTTAGAAGAATATGGTGTAAAAAAGTGTATTTACGGCCACAAACATGGATTTTCAGAAGAACCAAAAAGGTATGTCAGCAAAGGGGTCGAATATATAAATGCTTCTGCAGATCAGGTTGGGTTTATTCCGATTGAGATTTAAAAAAATCAGGGGAAAACTCAATAAATGGAAATATCTGACCGATGATACTAATGTGAAAATCATTGCGGATGTGATATAATATTGCAGCCGCGCAGAAAAGCGGGTTTGATTTTAATGCAAAAAACGGAGGAATTTAAATATATGGGAGCTAAGATAGTAAGTCAAGAAGGTTATAAGGTAAATCTGGAAATTGAAATATCCCCGGAAGAGTTCAAAGATGGTATTAAAAGAGCGTATAACAAGACAAAAGGACGTTATGCGATTCAGGGTTTCAGAAAAGGTAAAGCGCCGCAGTATATGATTGAAAGACAGTACGGCGAAGGTGTTTTCTTTGAAGACACAATTAATATCCTTTTCCCGGAATATTATGACAAGGCAATCGATGAAACGGGAATTTTCCCTGTTGTACAGCCTTCTATAGATATTAAAGATATTGGACTGGAAAACGGTTTGGTAATAACTGTTGAAGTCGATGTGAAGCCGAAAGTTAAACTAGGTGAATATAAGGGTGTCGGAATTGAAAAAACCGACGTCAGGGTTACTGCAAAGGATGTTAAGGAAGCACTTGAAACAGAGGCAAATAAAAATTCCAGGACAATAACAGTTGAAGACAGACCTGTAAAAGACGGAGATACTGCAGTTATTGATTTTGAAGGATTTGTTGAAGATATTGCATTTGAAGGCGGGAAAGGCGAGAAACATCAGCTTACCATTGGTTCAGGACAATTCATCCCGGGTTTTGAAGAGCAGATAATTGGAAAATCCATTGGCGACGAGTTTGATGTCAACGTTAGTTTTCCCGAGGACTATCAATCAGAGGAGCTTAAGGGAAAGCCGGCTTTATTCAAAGTTAAGCTTAATGAGATAAAGGAAACAGAAATACCTGAAATTGATGATGAGTTTGCAAAGGATGTTTCCGAATTTGACACACTTGATGAATATAAAGAAGAATTGAAAAAAAATATCAGGGACACCCGCAAAAAAGAGGCAGAAGAGAAAATGAAAGACGCGGCGCTTGATGCAGCTGTTGCCAATGCCGAAGTTGATGTTCCGAAAGCCATGGTTGACAGAAGAATAGAAGGCAATATCAGTGATTTTGAAATGAGGATAAAGTACCAGGGCATGCAGCTTGACCAGTATCTGGATATGATTGGAATGAAAGTAGATGACCTGAAAGAGCAGTACAGGGAATCTTCAAAAACCCAGGTTAAGGCGCAGCTCGTAGTGGAAGCAATCTCAGAACTGGAAAAAATAGAAGCATCTGATGAGGATGTCGAAGCAAAGATTGAAGAGGCTGCAGGAAATTATGGAATGAAGGTTGAAGAGTACAAAAAAAATCTCAATGACGAGTATACGGCATATATAAAAGACGGCATCATTTATGAAAAAACGATTGACTTTATATATGGCAATGCTGTAAAGTCCAAGGCGGCAAAGAAAGCTCCGTTGAAAAAGATAGCTGAAGCGTCTGCTGAAAAAGATGAAACTAAGTAACAATCGGAGTATAATTATTACCAAAAGGAGGTAAAGACATGAGTTTAGTACCTATTGTTGTAGAACAGACCAACAGGGGAGAAAGGTCATATGATATTTTTTCCCGTTTACTAAAAGACAGGATAATATTTCTTGGAGAACAGGTCAATGATGTAACGGCAAGTCTTATTATTGCCCAGATGCTTTATCTAGAGCATGAAGATCCCGAAAAGGATATAAAATTTTATATACACAGCCCGGGCGGTTCGATTACTGCAGGACTGGCAATTTACGATACAATGCAGTATGTAAAGTGTGATGTTTCAACTATGTGTGTCGGACTTGCCGCAAGCATGGGTTCATTTCTTCTGGCGGCAGGAACAAAGGGGAAAAGATTCTCGCTTCCCAACAGTCAGATTATGATACACCAGCCTCTGGGAGGTATTCAGGGACAGGCGACTGATATTAAAATTCACACCGAATGGCTTCTTAAGATTAAAGATAATCTGAATAAAACCTTGAGTGAAAATACTGGACAGCCCCTTAAGAAAATAAAGCAGGATGTCGAGAGAGATTATTTTATGAGCGCTGACGAAGCGAAAGAATACGGGCTGATTGATAAGGTAATGAGAAAATAGAAGTTAATCCGGGTGTCTTCGAATACCCGGGAATTCTATAAGGAGACATAAATGTCCAAAGATATAACAGATGAAAAAATAGCAAAATGTTCATTCTGTGGTAAAAATCAGAAGCAAGTGGAACGCATTATTGCAGGACCGGGCGTCTATATCTGCAACGAGTGCGTTGAGTTGTGCAATGAAATTATGGGTGATGATTTTACCAGCATAGACAACATGATGGATAATCTAAGTGCAGAGTTGCCGATTCCGGCAAAAATAAAAGCATTGCTTGATGAATATGTAATAGGTCAGGAAGAAGCAAAAAAATCAATTTCCGTAGCGGTTTATAATCACTATAAAAGGATTATGGCAGAGAATCCGAAAGATAAGGATGAAGTTGAAATCCAAAAGAGCAATATACTGATACTGGGTCCGACGGGAACCGGGAAGACATATATAGCCCAGACTCTTGCAAGAATTCTTGAAGTTCCGTTTGCCATAGCTGACGCAACCACTTTGACAGAAGCCGGTTATGTCGGCGAAGATGTTGAGAATATTCTTTTAAGGCTTATCCAGGCAGCTGACGGTGATGTTGAAAAAGCTCAGAAGGGCATCGTCTATATAGATGAAATCGACAAAATTTCAAGAAGAAGTGAAAACCCGTCCATTACCAGGGATGTCAGCGGCGAAGGCGTTCAGCAGGCATTGCTTAAAATTCTGGAAGGTACGGTTGCAAACGTTCCTCCGCTGGGCGGCAGAAAGCATCCGCAGCAGGAGTACATTCCAATTGACACCACTAACATATTGTTCATATGTGGAGGTGCTTTTCAGGGAATCGAAGAGATTATCCAAAACAGAAGAGGAAAACGCGCCATTGGATTCGGAGCAGATATTTCTGCCGTCAGCAGCGTTGAAGCGGTTGAGTCTTATCAATATGTTGAACCCGAAGATCTGCTTCGCTATGGATTGATTCCGGAACTTATCGGTAGGATTCCTGTAATTGTTTCAGTTCACCAGCTGTCTAAGGATACTCTTGTTACTATCCTGAAGGAACCAAAGAATTCACTGGTCAAGCAGTATACCAAGTTATTTAAAATGGATGATTGCGACATTGAATTCACAGAAAAAGCACTGAGTGCAGTAGCGGAAAAGGCGCTTGAAAGAAAAACCGGAGCAAGAGGACTGCGGTCCATACTTGAAAAAGCGATGATGGATATTATGTATGAGATACCATCGAATAGTGATATCGTGAAGTGCATTGTGGATGAAGCTACAATAATGAATGGATCAAAACCCAAGGTATTGTATACTAAAAAGAAAAAGAAGAACACTGCCTGACGGGTTAATTTCCCTTCATCACCGGATATATAAAAATTATTCAACCATCGGATTTGATTCACAT
>JAUVJE010000109.1 GCA_030592355.1 Clostridia bacterium | reverse complement strand
CTTTGTATGAGAAGACAGGTTCATAAGTGATTGGTTTGTCCGATGAGAAAATATACGTATCAGTTTGAATTTCACCGGTAATACCGGTGTATTCTGAATTGACCGTCATATCGCTGTTAATCTTTTCGCCATACCGCATTTTCATTGAAGCCCCTTTTTGACCCCGGGCTTCAATTCGAATATTCCCGGCGGTATTTTCATTGAAAGCGTATAAAGCAGAATCTGCTTTTGTTGTTTGGACAAATTCCGGGAGTATTATCCTAATCTGTTTTATCGGCGGACTTGTCTGAAGTTCTAGTTTGCCTTTGGGCGGATCTGATATTACTGCTTTTCCCCAGCCTTTCGCATTATATCCGGGTATATCCCATCCTACGCTTTCATAATTTGCGTCATACACTTCGCCGGCATAGAGGCAGTCGTATCTTATTGGACCGCTGAGGCAATACCAGGATTCATCCGAAATAATGCATTGACTGTCACCTTTCTCAGGATAAATATCAATTTGCAGAATGAACTTGCGCACAGTATCCCAAGGAGGTTTATGCCAACCCCATGTATTTTCGGTCAGCATAGAATGCCTTGACCTTCCCAGACAGACCCCCAGGGTATGGGTTCCTGCTGATAAACCATTCAGATTGAACTCGTTATAGTATACGGTTTTATCATAATTGGAAAATCTGGGATTAAGTATTGTGTCATCAATCCTTTTGCCGTCGACAGTCAGTACATATGCACCCAATCCGCTTATTTTACAGATTGCCTTTTCCATATTGCCTGTTATTGTAAAATCTTTTCTGAAAATGGGTGCCGGAACGGCATTGCCGGACATTGTAATCCACTTTGGCCTGCAATTGAAATTCATAAATACCACCATACTTTTTCTATAACATTATATATTGTATACTGGTTTATATTAACATACTTGGAATAAGCAGGTATATGAAGGATTTATATGAACGGAAGAGAAAAAATTACCAATGTTATGAACAGAAGCAATGTGGGTGCATCAGCATATTGGAAAGGGAATCCTCATAAAGCTGCATTGAAAAATTATCTTGATCACTTCTCGGTGGAATCTGAAGAGGAGCTCTCATTGATGATGGGTGATGACTTAAGGTGGCGCTATGCAGAATCATCATATAAGCATCCTGCGGGAAAACCGATTTTTGACTCTCATCTGGGAAAAGAAAAAAAGAGCCATGGACAGCCCGGTGTTTTTGCAGAATGTGAGTCGCTTGACGAGGTGGAAGCATTTCCATGGCCGGATGTAAAGTTTTTGGATTTCGGTGATTATAGAAAAACAGCCCGACAGGCATTTGACGACGGACTTGCTTTTTTAGGAGGATTCTGGTGTCCGTATTTTCATATAGTCGCAGACTTTTTCGGCATGGAGAACTATTTTATAAAAATGTATGAAACGCCGGAAATAGTGGAAGCTGTAACCAATCATGTTCTGGATTTTTATTGCAGTGCCAATGAGTTGCTGTTTGCATATATGGGCGATATGATTGATATGTTCTTTTTTGGGAACGATTTCGGCACCCAGCTGGATTTATTTATTTCACCTGCTAAGTTTTCAGAGTTTGTGTTACCCGGAATTAAAAGACTGACAAATGTTGCCCGGACATATAATATAAGAACAATGCTGCATTCATGCGGGTCAATAGTTAAGGCGCTGCCGATGATAATTGATGCGGGCGTTGATGCTGTTCATCCGATACAGGCTAAGGCCGCAGGTATGGAAGCAAAGAGGCTTGCCCGGGAATTTGGGAAAGAGCTGATATTTATGGGAGGCGTAGATACACAGGAGTTGCTGCCTTTTGGCACACCGGTACAAGTAAGTGAAGAAGTACACCGGCTGAGAGATATTTTTGGGCCTGACTTCATTGTATCGCCCAGCCATGAAGCATTGCTCGCAAATGTATCGCCTGAGAATCTGCTTGCGATGTCACGGGCGGCGAAAAAGAACGGAGAATAGAATGAATAATATGGTTTTATACTTTACAAGAAGCGGTAATTCAAAGAGAATTGCAGAAAAGGTAGCAAAAAAGATTAGGTGCGGAACAGTGGAAATAACCGATGATAAATCATGGAAAGGTATATTCGGGTTCATGAGGGGCGGATATTATTCCCTGAAGCAAAAGGTAACAAGAGTATCCCTGGAAGGTGACTATGATGTTTCTAAGGCTGACAACATAATACTTGTTTTGCCGTTGTGGGCCGGTTCCACAGCCCCTGCGGGATATTCGTTTCTTTTAAATGAAAAGGGAAAAATAAAAAAACTGCACATGGTTATATGCAATGACAGCAGTGATACGAAAAAAGCCTTTAAAAAGCTTGAATTATTGGTTGGAAAGATTAATAATAAGTACAGAATTACAAAAAAACTTGGTAATGAAGACAGTGTTATTAACGAAATCTGTGGAAACATCACAGATGGGGGAAATACCGTGCAAATTGGAAACGAGGATTGAAATGTTAGAAACGGGGAAATACCATAAACTAAGGATATTAAGAAAAAGCGCCCATGGGGTTTATCTAAATAAAGAGGAAGGCAGCCCGACGGACGATGTGCTGCTCCCCATAAGGCAAGTGCCTGAAAACGCAGCAATTGGAGATGAAATTACGGTTTTTGTCTATATGGATTCAGAAGACAGGATAATCTCCACTGTCAACAAACCGCTCCTTGCACTTGGAGAATGCGGAATGCTTCGTGTTGCCCAGACGACAAGGATAGGGGCATTTTTGGATTGGGGTCTCGAAAAGGATCTGTTTTTGCCTTTTGACAATCAAAAGGATAAAATTCATGCCGAGGATAATGTGTATGTCGGAGTAATTCATGATGATAAAAACAGATTATGCGCAACAATGCACGTTTACGATATGCTTTCGGCAGACTCACCCTATGGCCTGAATGATAAGGTGACGGGCAGGATTTATTCCATTAATGAAAAAGTAGGAGCTTTTGTCGCAATCGATAATAAGTTTCACGGCCTTATTCCTAATAAGGAAATAATGGAAAAGCTTAAATTCGGAGATACCATAGAGGGTCGTGTCAGCAATGTCAGAAAAGATGGAAAACTTGTGTTGAGCCTGAGGAAAAAAGCATATGGCGAGATTGATAGCGACGCAGAAAAACTACTGTTTGAATTGAGGAAAAACGGTGGATTTCTACCTTATGGCGATAAAAGCAGTCCTAATCTCATTAAAAAAAGATTCGCAATGAGCAAATCCGCATTTAAGAGGGCTGTCGGAAGGCTTTTCAGGACCCGGAGAATAGAAATCTCGGACAAAGGCATCAGTTTAATAGAGGACGGTTGAGATAAACTCAGACACAAACTCCGAGGGATATAAGTCAAAACAGATGGTAATACTGTAGCTTCCCGGGGATATTGATACGATGGTGATATGTTTAAATATATTCAGGCAAAATCATTAATAAGCAAAACAAAAAATCCTGCAGGCTGGTTCGGCAACGAGTTCAATATGAATATATACAGGGGTTGCACCCATGGCTGCATATATTGTGATTCCAGGAGTAAATGCTACCATGTAGAAAATTTCGATGAAATTCATGTTAAGGAAAACGCCCTTAAAATTATTGAAAAAGAACTTGCTTCTAAAAAATATACCGGAGTCGTTGGAACCGGAGCCATGTCGGATCCGTATAATGTATGTGAGAAGAAGCTCATGCTGACCAGAGGTGCGTTAAAATTGCTGGATAAATTCAAATTCGGCGTAGGGATATGCACTAAGGGAATCATGGTAAAACGCGATAAAGATATTTTAAGTAAAATATCCGCACACTCACCTGTTACAATATGCATGACCATTACTGCAGCCAATGATGCGGTTTCAAAGGTGATTGAACCTAATGCGCCATTGTCATCAGCTAGATTTGAAGCAGTGCGGGAACTCAATGAGGCAGGTATTTACACAGGAATTCTGATGATGCCCCTTTTAATGGATATTACTGATTCGCCTGCGAATATCAACGGATTGATTGACAGGGCTCATGAAACTAACGTGCCCTTTATATATCCCGCTTTTGGACTTAGCATGAGAGATGGCAACAGAGAGTATTTATATAAAAATCTAGATGAAAAATTTCCCGGATTGCGGGTAAAGTACCAACAATGCTATGGCTCATCATATATATGTAACATTCCGGAAGCCAAAAGTAGAAAAAATCTGTTTATGAAAAAATGTAATGCTGCCGGAATTAAGTATGGAATGGGTGAGATTATTGAAGGAGCGCAGCAAAGAGTTAAAAACAAGCAGACTTCATTTTGGGGCAATTAACCTGAATATTACATACAGATTGAAATGGTGATATAATACATCAGCAGAGAACATCAGAGCATTAAAACGATGACGGAGAATACATGAAAAAGGGCTTGGCATTAATTTTAATATTGTTAATATTGATTTTGACTCTGTCCGTTGCAGCTGCAGGAGAGGAAGGGCAGTCTGCGTATGTCCTTGAAGCGGACAAACTTAATGCGCTTGGTCTGTTTTTAGGAACAGGTTCAAATTATGAACTGCCCCGTGTGCCTCAGAGAGTTGAGGCTGCCATAATGCTGGTCAGGTTGCTTGGAAGAGAAAGCGAAGCCCTTTTAAACTCATACGAGCACCCGTTCACAGATGTTCCGAAATGGGCCAATCCCTATGTCGGATTATTGTTTAAAGAAAACCTGACAAAAGGAATCGGAGGCGATTTGTTTGACCCGTATTCCGATGTTAATGCTAAGACTTATCTTACTTTTTTACTTCGTACAATGAATTATTCTGATGATGAAGGGGATTTTAGTTGGGATAGTGCTATAGATGACGCTGTCCGGACCGGCCTTATAAGTAATCAGGAACATGAAATTCTCATGGAGGAGGAATTTACCAGAGGGCATATGGTTGCCGTGTCGTACAATGCTCTTAACAATCCACTGAAGGATGAGAAAAAGACTCTCGCAGCGCAACTTGCAGATGTTGGTGCAATTGATGCTTCTACAGCCATCGAAGAAAATTTCCTTATGGGCATTGCACCGGAAAAAATGTACCTTCCATATCTTGAGCAAGGTGAATACATGCCATATATAACAGGACTAGATATCGAGACAGCACTGATAATGTTAAGGAAAGCATCGATTGATAACATAGAATATGATTATCTTTATGATGATATAGCGAAAGAAGGCGTAGTGCTTGCACAGAGTTGTCCTGCGTATGTGATTTCTGAAGAGGCAGGCTCGTGCATTCTTACAATAAGCAAGGGTCCGTCGCTTCTGTATCATGAAGAATTACTAGAAATTTGCCGGGGAAAAGGTTGGGAGGATGAAATAGTGCTGTATATAATCGGAGCATCCAAATATCTGATTAAAAATACGGTATTAAGCAAATATGATGTCTTCAACAGGCTTGAAAAAAATCTTAATGAAATTGTAATCCTGAATAATGAAAATTCAGCGGGTATGGGTTATGCGGCTTTTTACGATGCAGGTACAAATAATATGTTCATCAACCGCTACATACTTGACAAAGAACTGATACTTCATGAATTATCCCATGCAATAAGTAATAATATCGGAACCGGGAAAGTCGGATTCCATAATATCGGTAATAACTCAAGGATTGTCACCGAGGCATTTGTAGAAAGCATAGCTGCCAAAGCTATGGGGGAAGACAGCGGGGGGCTCAATTATTTCAGGACCGGTGATGAAAAAATAGTTTTTTCAAGTGATTTATATTATTGTGATCATGAAAACAATTTTGTGCTGGGGGTTTTTAGTCCTCTGTTTATACTTGCCGGTGAAAATACCGTAGAGAAAATGTTTTTCAAAGATATTAATACTTACAGCCGCGAGGTTCTGGAATTCAATGAGAGATATGGTGAACAAATGTGGGAAACTTTGTGGCGTATGGCTGACATATTCATTGAGAAAATGGATTTTATGTCAGAAGAAGAAAGAATCGCAAAAGCAGCTATCTACAGCGATTATCTTGACGGGATACTTGACTGTCTGTATTCTGACCTAATGGTTGCCGGCGCAAATGAAAGCAGGCTAAGGTTGTTGCTGCTGAAAACACGTGACATTAAACGGTCTTATCCACTGGAGTATTTAAATTACAGAAAGCGTATTGAAGTTCTTGAAGAAGAAATAATTATGCAGTTGACAGACAGTGCCCAGGTTCAGAGAGTTGCTGAATCCGGGGAATGGATTGCACCTGATTATTACGGGAAACAACCTGAACACGTATATAATAATCTTACCATTATGGGTGGAGCTTCGGCAATTGGATACATGGTTGTTGAATCTGAAGAAAACGACGGCAGCATTGCAGGAGTTTTGTATAAAGAATCCGGTATGCCAACGGAAGAGGCAATTAAATTGGAAGAAGGCGATGAATTGCCACTCGGAGGAGAATACTTTATCCTTATCCCGGGAAAAATCCTGCCGGAAGGCGATTATGTCATTATGAGGAGTCTGGTGGACGATTTCTCCAAATATCTGGCTGATTACGATAATCTGAAGGATTATGCCGTGGGCAGGCTTTTAAAAAACGAAGGAATAAGATATCGGTTTGAATTTATATATTATGATTCTGTTATCATGGATCTGCAGGGAAGGATAATCGCCCACTTTCCGTGGCCCGGGACTGCTCTTATTCCAGGAGAAACCACCGTAAGAATATTTATGCTAAAAGAGAGGGTGCATTGATTTGTAAAACAATAGAAAAATTGTTCATTAAATGCAAATCAAAAAAAGCACATGATTTTATAATTAATTTGAGGGAGATATAATGATTACAGCTCAGTTTAACGATTCATTCCCGCCGATTGCCGACGGAGTGGCGAATGGAGTAAAAAATTATGCCTTATGGCTTAATAGAAAATATGGGGAAGCATATGCGGTTGTGCCTGAATATCCTGATTATACAGATGATGAGGAATTTGAGGTAATTCGTTTTAAGTCAATTCCGTACCCGCCCAGACACCCATACAGAATAGGGTTGCCTGAAATCAGTTTTGATGCACGAAAAAGAATAGTAGAGATTCCTTTCGATATTATACATGCCCGGTCGCCCTTTTCATCAGGCGCATTCGCTGCCCAGATTGCCTCCCAGAAAAAAATCCCGCTGGTGGCTTCTTTTCACTCTCAATACTATTATGATATCAAGGAGCAGGTTAAGTCTGAAATACTGACTAAGCAATTACTCAAAGTCATTGCCCGTTTTTATGAAAAGGCTGACGCTGTATGGACAGTCAATGAAAAAACCGCAGAAACCCTGAGGGGCTATGGCTATAAAGGCGATATTGATATCATTGGTAATGGAGTTGATTTTACAATGCCTGCAAATTATGAAGATATCAAAAAAACAACCGGTGACAAATTAGGCATAGGACAAGATGAATTTGTAATGCTTTATGTGGGGCAGATGGTGTGGCATAAAAACCTCAGGCTCATTGCCGAAGGATTAGCTGAAGTAAAAAAAAGCGGATTCCCGTTTAAAATGGTATTCGTAGGCGAAGGTGATGCCAAGCCTGAACTCAAAAAGCTAATTAAAAAGCTGGATATTGAGAAAGAAATAATTTTTCTTGAAAAAATAAACGACAGAGCGAAGATAATGTCTATATATGCAAGGGGAGATCTGTTTTTATTTCCATCAATATATGACACATTTGGAATTGTAGTAAGGGAAGCAGCGGCATTGGCGTGCCCATGCCTTCTGGTAGAGGGTACAAATGCAGCTCAAGACATAAAAGATATGGAAAACGGATTCCTATGTTCAAATGACGCCGGTTCTTTTTCGTCCGCTATAATGAAAGCAATGAGTAATAAAGAGCTTCTCAGAAAAGTCAGCAATGAAGCTTTACGCACACTGCCGGTGAGCTGGGAGAGTGTGGTAGACCGGGCTTATCTTAAATATTTGGATGTAATCAAAGATTTTATGGATAAAAAATAGAATCCGGCGTTTTTCAGTAAAATCAATAAAGAAAACAAGGAATACTTTTAGCTTGTTTTTTTCTTCGGATAAATGTATCATGTAGAGTATATGATTATTATTACCAAGTAATAATAACAAGTAATAAATAATTACGGAGGTGGAGTTTGCAGATCAAAAATGTTTGTATAAAGGGGATTGGGTATTACGTTCCCAATAAGATATTAACTAATTACGAGCTTGAGCATATAGTTGAAACTACAAATGATTGGATTGTAGAGCGATCCGGAATCCATGAAAGAAGGATTCT
>JAUVJE010000025.1 GCA_030592355.1 Clostridia bacterium | reverse complement strand
GCCTTTAAAAACCATTCAATTTCGAATTGATTCATAGGATGACGCTTTATAATGCTCATTAAGGCAATAAAATGATCTGTAATTTCACTATGAAAACCCTGTGAAAACAGTAAGTCAATGGAAATGCAATCTCCGGCGAGTCTCCCGCCTTGTCATCCTTCTGATTCATAAGAAATACCAGTGCAAGCAGAACGTTTATAACAATTGCAATTATAATTATCCAAAAGGTTGGTTTTTTGTAATTCAACACGTTCCTTATCTTTCCTTTTACATCACCTCTTCAAATGCACTTTAAGTTCGTTTTGAAACCGTCAAAACTTCCATTATGGTGTTATTATCTTACACCACTTTGGAGGTTTTACACGAAATTTGAGATAGCTCCTTTGTTTAGTTTGTTAATTCGTTAAGACTGTCTTTTAGCTTGCCGAATGTGAACCCGTTCTCAGTTAACACTGTTTTTATCAAAGAATTTTCGTCGTCTACTTTACCTATTATGGCTTCTAACTCCTCTAATTTTATACCATGTTCCAAGGCTTCTTTGACAGTGGTATCTCCCGATATGGAAAACTCTCCTTCGTCCACTTCAATATTCAGCTCTCCCCCATCGTACACCTTGTCTGTCTTTAATCCGATTATTGAACCGGGGGCTATCTTACCATCTCTCTCCAGTATGTTTACAGCAGTATCCGGGAGTGGTTCCTTACCGTTAAAGGGTAGATTTTTATATAATGCTATAAAATATTTGAAACTGCCGGTGCCGATATGATAAGGAAAATTGTATTTTTCATAATAGCTTTCTATGTCCTGTAGCATAATATTCTCAAAGTCTTTATCCGATACAGGAAACGCTTCCGCCAACAACTCGACACTCATATCAAAATTTCTTTCAACATCCTCAAAGGTGTATGAGCTTCTTATGTCGTATGGGTCGCTTATATCATTAATAACTTCTCCTCCGCCGCTGAATGAACCAGAGGTTCTTTTCGCATAAGGCTGCCACCAGCCTGCTACATTTGCCAATCCTATTCCACCAAATATTATTGCGAGTATCAATATGGGTATTAAATACAATTTAAATTTCATTGCCCTTTACCTCCTCAGTATATTTACCCGCCTTAAGTTCCAGAGTTTTCTCAATTGGGCAAGCTTGTTCTGATACACATTCCATACATCGTATGCATCTTATATCTGTAACAACTTCTTTATTGGATATATCAATATTCATTGGGCATACATCATCGCATTTGCCGCAACTTACGCAAGATGACGTATTTCTTCTTATCTTAAATATACTTATCTTATTGAACAATCCTAAAAGACCACCGTAAGGACATGCGTATTTGCACCATGGTCTTTCTATGACAAATGATAACAAAAGAGTAGTTGCCAATATAACAAGTCCGCCTATTGCTACCTCATCCGTCCATATATGGAAAAGCGTTGTAAACGGATCATAGGGTTTGAAGATGAGAGTCATACTCCTAAATGTCTGAACAACCACCCACACCAGGATTATATATCTTGTGAAGCTTAATATCTTATCCAGTTTCTTTGGTATTAATTTATTGTACCTTCTCTTGAATATTTTTTTGCCCAACTTACCAAACCATTCCTGGATTGAACCAAGCGGACATACATATGAACAAAATACCGGGCCCAATATGATAGATAGCAGAAATATAATACCCATCATTACTGTCGACGATAAACGGGCTTGCTGTGCCAGTGTGCCATAAGTAACAAAACCTAAAAATGTCGTTACTCCACCAAACGGACATAATGCGCAAAGAGAAGCTGACGTCAAAAAAGGAATTGCTGTATGGCCTTCTTCCACCAGTGAATGATTAACAGCTATCAATGCAACTAAAAGGAAGAAAAACACCTGCAAACTAAGTCTAATCCATTTTTTTTTCATAATATTTCATTACCCCCCAAATTAATAACTGAATTTTAACTTATCTATGTGTCAGTTATGTGTCATAGTTGCTCACAATCACCCGTCAAATTCTCCTGAACCCAGCGATATAACCAGCAAACTATAATGAACAGATTGGAGTATGGACAAGATTCCATTGAAACTGTATCTTATGATATCAACTCTGGTATTCGCATAGTTAATATTAATAATACTCCCAATGGTCTTTATTATTTTAATTTATTTTACAGCACTTCTGACACTCATGAAAAACAAGCATTCTTTTATTTGTTGGAATTAGAAGGTCTATTTCTTCCATTTTGAGTGAGCATGCCTGCTTAGAATAAAGTCGGCGAAAAGTTTCATCCAAAGTGTTACTCCGACAATTGCCGTCCATTGGCTATAGTTTATCATTGCCAATACTATAAGCAGAATAATCAGTGTAAAGATCAATCCTGCGGCAAGATTTATCCCAAAAGCGTATTTTGCATACTTCCGGGGATTCTCCGGGGGAACCCCCCGTTTTAGGGCTACGAAAGAATAATTCTTTTTAATTCCTATAAGCCAGGCTCTTCTTAACCAGTAAAAAGATAGTGGAAACAGACCTATGAACATTATCCATGTCATTATAGTAATTATATTCATAAAATTACAATCCTTTATATAATGGTGGTGTGATAAAAAACAATATTTCATCACACCACCAAAAAATGTATTTTCTTATTAATGGGCTCCTTTTACATCTTTAGCACCCCTGGGTATACGAACAGCCTCAACCATTTCCTGAATATGAAGCGGCACTTTTTTAGTAAACCTACTGACAACAAATGCTACAATAAAATTCACTGCTGCACCCACGGCTCCAAAGGCTTCCGGAGAAATACCGAAAAAGCTATTTGCCCCGCCTATTAAGTTCAGATACTGAGTACCCTGAATGAAAAAGAGACCTTTATGTGCAAATACATAGAACAGGGTAACGCAAAGCCCCGACAACATACCTGCTATGGCTCCTTCTTTGTTCATTTTCTTTGAGAAAATACCCATCATTAAAGCAGGGAACAACGTACTGGCTGCTATACCAAAAGCCAGTGCTACTGTCCCGGCCGCAAATCCCGGCGGGTTAAGTCCTAACCATCCGGCGACTACTATTGACAGAGCCATAGAAATTTTTCCTGCCCATAGCTCCTTTTTATCAGACATTTTAGGTGCAAAAACACCCTTTATCAAATCATGGGAAATAGCAGATGAAATTGCTATAAGCAAACCGGCAGCTGTAGAAAGTGCGGCAGCCAGTCCTCCTGCGGCAACTAATGCAATTATCCAGTTCGGCAGCATCGCTATCTCGGGATTTGCCAAAACAATAATATCAGCATTAACTTTTAACTCATTTCCTTCCCAACCTGCTGCTTCTGCATTTTGCAAAAACTCCTGGTCAGTGGATTTATCGTTATAATACTGAATACGCCCATCGTTATTTTTATCCTCCCAAGTCAAAAGCCCCGTCTTTTCCCATCTTAACATCCAATCAGGCTGTTTTGATGCCTCAAGATTTGATTCCGGTCCAAATACTTCACCGGTTTCAACACCCGGCGTTATAGTAGTATGAAGGTTATATGTTGCCATTCCCGCAACAGCAGGTGCCGTCGTATAGAGCAAAGCAATAAATATCAAAGCATAACCGGCTGAGCGGCGTGCTGCTGCAACTGATGGAACTGTAAAGAATCTCATAATAACGTGCGGCAATCCTGCTGTACCAATCATAAGAGATAGAGTAAACAATGCCATATTTGTTTTACTACCTGCTATGGCAGTTGTATACTCATGAAACCCAAGATCGGTGACAACCTGATTCAGCCTTGTAAGAAATGCGACATCTGTTCCTGTCATTTTTGAACCCAAACCAAGTTGAGGTATTGGGTTTCCTGTAAGCATCATTGATATAAATATTGCCGGAACTATGTAGGCTGCTATTAATACGCAATATTGGGCAACCTGAGTATATGTAATACCCTTCATTCCACCCAAAACCGCATATACAAAAACTACAGCCATTCCTATGTATATACCATTATCGCTTGTTACTCCTAAAAATCGTGAAAATGCAACACCTACCCCTGTCATCTGTCCGACTATATATGTCAGTGATGCAACCAATAGACAAAGGACTGCTACAAGAGATGCCCATTTAGAATAAAATCTATCTCTGATAAATTGTGGAACTGTAAACCTTCCAAATTTTCTAAGATAGGGTGCGAGCAGCATGGCCAGCAATACATAACCACCTGTCCATCCCATCAAAAAGACACCGCCGCCATATCCCATTATTCCAATCATACCTGCCATTGAAATAAATGATGCTGCAGACATCCAGTCAGCTGCTGTTGCCATTCCGTTAAAAACGGGATTAATGTTACCACCAGCCACATAAAAATCACTTGTTGATTTAGCACGCGACCATAAAGCAATACCAATATACAACAAAAAAGTAATACCTACTGTAATATAAACTGTCGTTTGTAGACTCATAATTTTACCTTACTCCCCTTCTTCTTTTTCATGAAAGTCGTATTTTTTATCAATTCTACCCATAAAATAAATATAAACGAAAATAATTATAATATAAATATAAATTGACCCCTGTTGAGCAAACCAAAAACCTAATGGATATCCACCCAATTTAATTTTGTTAAGGAATTCAGCAAACACAATACTTGCTCCAAAAGAAGTAAGGATCCATATAGATAACATAACCCCCAATAACTTAAGTGTTGCACTCCAATAAGCCTTTTTCTTATTTTTCTCCTTTTCCATTTGTTTTAACCCCCCCTTAAATTTAACTCTAATCAAGAATGATTATACGAAGTAATTGAACTGATTATTGACAAATTTAAAAAATCAATTCAATTATGGTAATTTTACCATTTTCCTTTGCCTCAATCAAGCAATATTAGTATATGAGCTAATTGCGATGTCCCTGTTTTTTTGCCTGAGAACATTGATTTTCGATCATTCTCTTAATAAAATCAGTTCACCGAACTTCAAATCATAGCAAAACAACATGTTTTACCGCAATATCTTCTTGTTATGCACATTTCCACTGAATCTGTGCATAACAAGATAAGACCATTGCATAACTTTTCAGTTTCTATTCTTTTTACTACCCATACCGCACCAAACTTCGCATCAGTTCCGGGTTCTCATTCTTTATATGGCCATATGCAACTGTAAGCATGATTAAGAGTGATATCGAAACACGCAGCTTCATCTTCTTTTGCCCTCTTATGGTGTGCCTCTCAAATCCATATGATACATCAAGTCTGCTATTCACACGCTCAACGGATGTTCTTTTCTTATACAGTCTCTTCCATTTGTAGCTGGAACGCGCCACAGGAGTAAATCTCCTTCTGTCCTCATCCATGCTAATCCTTACCGACTTATTGCCATACGTACATTCATTACATCCTTTACATTTCGCTCCACTTTTTGCCGGACAGCCGTATCTTAAAGTACTCCTGTCTTTCTCAAAGCCTTCATACTGCATCATGCGGCGTTCACCGGTATTTGGGTCATAGCAGAATATTTGAGCTTTGTTGTTGTATCCTACGATGTTATGTCTGTTTTCAAACATCCTGATTTCTTCTTTGTTCTTCCACTGGTTTGTCATATCGATAACAGGTTTTATTCCGTATTCGTCATACAGACTCTTATTGAATTTTTGACTGTCATATCCCTTGTCTGCAGTAAATATATGGCATTTTTCTGTAATACTCTCATGTGTTTTACTGAGTTTTGCTATCATTTCACTCATGACAACCTGCTCAGAGCAGGAAGCTTTAGTCACTTCATATGCTACAGGTAATTCATATTTTGCATCAACTATCAGATGCATCCTGTACCCAAACCAACTTTTTATCGTCACATAAGTTTTTTCATCTTTTTCTTTGCTTAGATTACGCTTTACCCCTGTGTCCGCATCAATATCACACCGACCATCGGGATTAACTGTTTTACTTCGCCTGTTAGCATATGATTGTATCGCCTTGCCGTCGCCTGCTAGTATTTCCCCAAAACCGGGTAAAGCTCCCTGAAGTTTCTTCACCATTAAGTTGAACATTGAATCCAGCGCTTCCTGATGTTTTATTAATGTTTTGAAAAATCGGCTATAATTGTAGGAGTTTGGTGTTTTTCCAACAAACCCGCATATTGTACGCAGTTGTCCGTTTCTTTTCAATTCCCTTAGCAAACTGGCTATGGAATCATGCTGGAAAACTACACCTGCGAGTATTGAGTTCCACATTGCTCTTACCGGGTAATCGTCCCGTCCTGTTCTTCTTTCTTTTTCAAGGATTTTCATTAGATTTTCGTCTGGCATGTTTTCAATTACCAAGACAAGTCTTTTCAAATCTCCAAGTTCTTCAATCTGTATGTGTTGGAACAGTGTTCTTTGTGGTACAATTGCCATGAGAAAACTCCTTTTTCAAGTTGTTTATTTGCAAGACAATTTTACCATATTAAGGGGTTTTTTCATGCAATTAATGGGGTGAAAAATCAGAAATTCATGATTCTCTTATCTCAAACAAGCTGTTTATGCTACTTGACCTGGTGGAAAGTTTATTTCACGTCTTCGCAAGCAAGCTTATAGCCGTACTTTTGGCACTACGCAATTAGCTCGTATATGGTAATAACAATAAGTGATAATTAGTGATAATTGGTGGTAATTAGTGATAATTCAATTAATTATCTGATCCGGAAAGTGTTGATAGTACAGAAAACTGACGCTGGTTGTATTGAACAAAACTATTCGAAATCGCCGTCGCCAGGGTGTTGACTGGTTATCTTGTTTACTTTTACTCCTTCGGGTCTTTCAACTGTTCCTTTCAGCAACGGGTCATTTGTTTCTATCATCCAACTGTTAAGTTTATATGACATTTCTTCATATATTTCTGAATATGCTTCATTATTTACAAGATTTACTCTTTCTACAGGATCAAGATATAGGTCAAACAACATTTCCATATCAATCTTTTGCTCCAGGAATCCATTTTCAACCATGAATCCTTTAATGGTATTATTACTGATATTAGACGGAACAACCCTATCATAACCATCGAAGCGTTTTATCAGTTTATACCTCTTGGTTCTTATGCATCGCATCGGTTCATAGGCTGCATGGAATGTAACTTCTGCAAATATTTCATCCCTGATTTCATCTTCTTTATTCTCTAATATAGGCAATAAGGACTTTCCTGTTAAATGGGATGGTTTTTCCAAATTTAACAACTCGCATATAGTCGGGAAAATATCTAAATGGGATACCAGTGCATCCGTGGCTTTTCCTATTAATTGATTTCCCGGATACTTTATTATTAATGAGACTCCTATGCCTGTATCATAAAGGTTGCATTTCATATTCGGTTGGCATATGCCATGGTCTGTTGTGAAAAATATAAATGTTTCGTCTTCCAAATTCGCCTCTTTTACAGCATCAAGTACAATGCCAACCGCCTTATCCGCCAACATTGCAGACGCTTTGTACGAAGCGAAGTCTTTTCTTGCTATTTTATTATCAAATATTGGAAAAGGCGGCATAACATAATCAGGATTTATATCGTGTTTTTTCGGCCAGCCTCTGTGTGTATTTATCATACCGAATGCCAGGAAAAATTGATTTCCCTTATTTTCTTTTATGTACTTTGCCGCATTCCCGGCATTTATTAAATCTCTTGGATTATTTTCGTCATCCCTATTCTTATTTTTTACTGAAATTATCTTCTTGTAACCTATGACATTTTCATCGGGCCATGCAACATGCTGTTCGCCGCAAAGCACTGTTTCTATATTGTTCTCATTAAATAATTGTACAATGTGCTGGCTGTAGTCATTCAGTTTAAATCCTCTATGGGCCAATCCAATCATACCGTTGGAATGCGCTGTCATACCTGTTAATAGTCCTGACCTGCTCGGGGAACATGTAGGCGCTACGCTATAAGCATTCCTGAACAAAGCACCCTCTTTCGCAAGCTTCATTAAATTCGGCGTATCAATATCATAGCCATAGGGTTTTATGAATCTTCCCGTATCATGGGTGTGTATGTATATAACATTCATTAGTTATACTCCCTCAATTCGTATTAATTTTAATGTTCTTTCCTAAGTTAAATTGTATATAAAAAACTACTGTATTACAATTGTAAAACAAATGGCGTCAACTCTAGTCGCTGTCGTCACAAATCTAAATGAATTACCCTGTCACCACTTCGGCATTTCACCTGAATAAGTGGCCAATCCTGTCTGTGAAAAGCTCACAGAGGCATATCCGCCGTAATCATTGTTTCTGCAGAGCTTTGATGCTGCCTTTGCCTCTTCTGTATCGGTTCCCAGTCCTGCTCCCGTGCCTTCATACCACATGTAATATGTGCCTTTATGCTTGTATACCGTTGCAAACCACATTGCGCCTTCGTCCCACTCGCCTATTTTTCCCCTATTGAATATAGGATTACCGGGATATCTTTCCCATGTAAATAAATCTTTTGATTTTGCCAGTCCCATGGCAATGGGATAGTCCGCCCATTTGTCATTGCCGCCGTATGTAATATAATATGTATCCTCTTCAAGCCATATTCTTCCGGTTGTTATGCTAATTTCATCAAAAGAACCTTTTACCTTGGATTGTGTAAAAACGCATTTTTCTTTAGTTGTATCAAAATGCACCCCGTCCGTACTGGTTGTGCAGAAAAAATTGAAAACATCCTTTTCTATTTCCCTTTGATAAAAAAGGTGAACCAATCCGTCTTTTATAACAACCTCTGCTGCTATTGCACCTACAATTACAGGGTTAACCTCATGCTTTATAAAATTGAATCCATCATCCGATACAGCAAGGCCAATGCAGGCGGGTCTGTCATATGAATGCCCTGAATAATAAAGAAAAACTTTACCGTTAATTATTACTGTTGCGGGATCCACAAGGTGCCTGCAGTCAAAATCGCTTTCGTCTGGACTTACCTTTATAACCGGGTTGCCTTCGTAGTGCTTCCAGTTTATTCCGTCAAAATTTTCCGGTTCTATATACGCCACCCCCAGCTGGTCATGGCAAGCTTCGGATTGTCCCCTGAAATATAGCAGTAATTTATCGTTAAATTCTAAAATATCCGGATTTGCCACATGCTTGCTGTAAAAAGTACCGGGTTTCCTTGTTATTATCGGGTTGTCTGCGAAGCGTTTGAACATATAATGTTTCCCCTTATTCGTTTTTTTAATTGTACATTTTCCTCATTATATCACCATACTCTCATTTTGTAATATGCTTTGGGAATTTCGACTAAACATTCAAAGTGATGTAAAATAGAAACATACAATAGAGATTTCCTGACGATTGAAATAGTCATGAAATTTATCCCACTTTTAAAAGCAAAGGTGTCTTGGTATGATTGAAAAGCAGAATGAACAAGCAGGATATACACCAAAATCAGAAGAACAGCGGATACGACGCCGGCTGGGTATTCCTGATGATGCAGAACAAGTGTTGATTTTTTCCGAGTCGAGTCATTGGGACCCTGATTGGTTGCTGACATCCGAAGAATATTTTGAACGTTTCGTACGCCATAATCTTGATTTCGCCATCGAAGAATTAAAAAAAGAAACCCGGCGCGTTTATTCAATCGAATGTATATTCTTCCTTCGTCTATATTGGGAACGTTATCCCTCATGTCAAAATAGTATTCGCGAACTGGTCAATAATGGGCGTTTGCGCCTGACAAGCAGTGGTATTACTACTGCAGATACCTTGTTGCCCGGCACAGAATCAATTCTGCGCGATTTTCTAATCGGTCAGGAATGGTTGCGCGCAAATGGTATGAACCAAGAACCAAAGCTGGCTTATTTTGCAGATAGTTTTGGCTGTACGCCGGCACTCCCCTCTCTATTAAAAGCAAGCGGTTTTGATTTCACTGCAATCACCCGAGTTGACGGCATGTATTTCATGGGTTGCGATTTAGAACCATCAAGACGGTTTCCAAAACCGGGCTCAACCGCTGAATGCTTACTTAACCTGGAGCGGAGTCTCGATTTTATATGGCGAGACCAAAATGGGGCGCAGGTACTGTGCCACTGGAATGCTTTTACCTATGGTATGGGCGATATGCTCGCTTTTAATGGTTTTAGCCGCGTCTACCTTTTCAGGGTTGCATTTTCTTCCCGGTCCGGCCGCCATATTGCACGCCGTATAAATCAGTATGCCGGTAAACTCTCCCCTGTCAGCCGCACACCGTATATGCTGTGTCCCATTGGATTTGATTTTGTGGAACCAATTCCCGGCCTCGTAGCCCTGCTTGATAGATATAATCAAAATTATTATCCTAAAACAGGTATATGGGCAGTAAATGCAGGGATGGATGATTATCTTGAACTAGTTAACCATTATAAAGATAAGCTTCCGGTTCTGGAACTTGACCCGAATCCCTATTGGACAGGGTTTTATACTTCCCGTCCGGTTTTAAAACAACGTTGCCGGAATTTAGTTGACAATCTTTTACTGGCTGAAAAATTATCCTTTTTACCAGATAACGGGATTGTTAATAAAACTATATCAGAAAAGCTTGAAGACGCATGGCTGCAAGCGGTAGTTTCCAATCACCATGACTTTATCACCGGGACATCACCGGACAAAATAGTTAAAAAAGAACAGATGCCCTGGCTTTTAAACGCAATTAAGTCTGTTGATTCAATTGTGAACTGCTTAAAATCAATCTTGCCTGAAACTGCCGCTGACAAGAAACATTCCGGCAATTTGGAGTGGAGCCGCAAAAACGGCAAAATTCATATTAAGTCAAATTATTATGAAATTGAGCTTTCAGAAGACGCCGGAGGCGCCATTACCACTATGCGAAGTAATTATATGTCAAAACCATGCTTATCAAGTCTCTCAAATGAACTTGTCAGCTACCGTGATTCAGGCGGTCTGTGGCGCATGGGCCTTGAATTTGCCGGCGGCATCTGGAAAGAATCTGCGAGTTCAGGTAATGTTCCGTCTCATATGCAAGTTGTGGAAAACGATGTTGGTTTGGAGATAATTAGCAGTTCTAATTTGAACGGAGCATTAATCAGCCACCGGATGTCCTTCATAAGTGACTCGCCTGTTATTTATTGCAGCGTTGAAGGAATTGCCCCAAAGGGTCATTCTGTCACAGTTCGTCTGAAAACCGGGATACATTCAAAAAATATAGCGATGGACACACCCGGCGGCACCGTTACCCGGCCTCTTAAAAGGATATACAGCCCGACTTTCTGGCCGCTGTATAGTTTTTCCCACATCCGGGATAACACTACCGGACATGGCCTTGCCGTTCTTCAACCCTTACCGGGGGCAATTACATGCCAAGCTGATGGTAATCTTGAACTTGTTGCAATGCGAAATGCCACTCGCGAAAAAGTATTCGGCTTGATTGGTATTCCGGGTAATCCTGCCAAAGGCAGCGAATATGAAAATTACACTTTCGATTATGCCTTTTTGTTTACTCAAAAAGGCGGCTGGCGGGAAAATAACATTCATATTAAAGCAAGAAACATAAAAAGGAATCCCTGGAATAATTACAGGGATACATTCATGAGCGATCTTGCAGACTCCATTATCACAGTTGACTCCGCAGATGTTTGGGTATCAGCAGTTAAACCTGCCTCCCGGGGAGAAGGAATCATAGTACGTCTGACTTCATTTTTCTTAATAGAAAAACCTGTTATGCTAACTTCTGCTCATTATTCAGTAAAAAAAGCTTTTCTATGCGACGTGCGCGAGCATGACCTGCAATCCTTGGGTGTCGCTAATAATATTGTAACTTTGACGATGCCCGGGACAATCGTTACAATTAGATTGCTGACAGAGCAAACAGACAAAAAACAGGGATGATAACAGAACAGATTAGTTAAAAGGTTAAATTATGATTATCACAAGAAATGCAACTCCTGGTGACAGAATGGATTTTGCGAAACTAATATTATTATCAGCTCCTTACTTTCCATATCTATTTGGTAATAATATAAAAACAATTCTTCAGGAGATATTTTTCAGCCCCAGAAATCTGTTTAGTTATGAGCATGTTTATTTTACGGAAAGCAACGGCGAAAAAAGCGGAATGATTTTAGGCTATGACACGCAAGCTAAAAAACGTGAGAATTTAAATACCGGAATGCTTCTTTTCAATAAAATAGGGTTTGGTATTTTTCGCAGAATAATTCCATTACTCAGATTCAATTCACCCGTGGGTAAAATGAGCAAGGGTGATTTTTATATCAGCAATATCGCAGTATATCCGAAATTTCGTGAAATGGGTTTAGGTAAAAAGCTACTCTATACTGTTGAACACAAAGCAAACCAAATTAAATGTGAAAGAATTATACTGGATGTTGAAAAGGAAAATCAAGCCGCTGCAAATTTTTATATTAATTCAGGCTACAAGAAGATGAAAGAATTTTCAATATTACTCCATAAAGATAGAATCCTGCATTTTTACAGAATGGTAAAAGAATTCTAATTTTAGAACGACTTATTTCGATTATTTGATTTATACAATAGCAATTTATCATATAATCTATATGGCATACTCGGGGCGTCTGAAAAAATCATAGGTATAACTGAACCGGGTTGTAAAAAAATCTTACAAATAAGAGGAGCTGTAAATATGACAAGTAAACAGAAAGTATATGATGCTTTGAATTTTAAAAATGGAACTTCAGTTCCCCGGTTTATGTGGTACAGCAATAAAACAAAAGAGCAGCTTAAAAAAAAATTCAACCTCAGCGGTCCGAAACTTGATATTTATATGGGTAATGATATTTTACAAACATGGCTTTCAATCAACGGCGAGATGGAAAGAGAAGTTGAAGAAAACACCAAATTTATTGATGAATGGGGTATTACTTGGAAAAGATCGGGTTCTCACAATATGGTTATTGCGCACCCTTTAAAAAACGCTGATATAGATACTATAAAAAATTATCACCTACCGGACCCGCTTGAACCAAAGAGATATGAAAATCTCGAATATTTAATAAAGAATTACGGGCGGGATTATTTTATCGGTGCGGATATTTCCGGCACAATTTTTGAGCCGTCGTATCACCTTATGAATATGGAAGATTTGCTTATAAACATGGCTTACAAAGATGACAAAATTGATTTACTGTTTGACAGAATAGCAGAATTCTCTACAATTGTTTCACTTGAAGCAGTCAAAAGAGGTGCGGACTGGATTTGGTTGGGCGACGACCTTGGCACTCAATCAGGGATGATAATGTCCCCTGCTATTTGGAAACGCTATTTAAAGCCGCGGATGGCAGAAATAATCAGTAAAATCAAAAAAGAGAAAAACGATATCTTTATTGCTTATCATTCATGCGGCAGCATTACTGAAATCATACCGGATTTAATTGAAATTGGAATTAATGTGTTAAATCCAATTCAACCAAAAGCCCTGAATATGGACATTTATGAAATTAAAAGAAAATACGGTTCCGCTATCACCCTTATGGGCAATATTGATACACAGGACTTAATGAAAAACTCCACGCCTGAAGAGGTGGCGGTCGAAACCAGGAAGCTTGTTGACAGCTTAAGTAAAAACGGCGGATATATTTTCGCGGCTTCTCATACTATCCAACCGGACGTGCCTCTTGAAAATATCCTGGCTATGTTAAATGAATTAAATAAAATTTAGCTTTGTCTTGTCTTGGATTTAATATGCTTTAAAAACCTGAGTTATGCAATCGTTCCCAATTATTATCCATTACTAGCGTTATGCGGACTTATCTATGATAAAAATCTCGTGCTATTCCATTGTCCTGCCCTTCATGAATTCATTTGCGTCCAAGGTTTTAACATCCAGTTTATTGAATCCTTCAATCATTCTGTCTGATTCTTTAAGGCGGCGCATTCTGTTTTCATAAATCGCCGGTAATCTTAGGAAACGATTTTCAAGATGCTTTACCAATGCAATCAATTCTTTAGGGGCTTTTTCCGGTGTTAATACAATGCCAACAAATTCATTTATGGCTATTTCCGGAATACGGATTTTACCATTGATAATACTCTCTTCATGTGAAATTCTAAATGTTTCGTATGTATTGCCTTTAAGCAGCCAACAGTTCATTGTTTCGGGTAGTTTCATTTTTTTTATATCAAGTTCTATATTTGCCTCTATGGAAACAGCTGCTTCTGCTTTTGGACCGCCGCCGTTTGCGAGTATCAGCAGCACTTCTTTCTTTGGTGTTATATACATGCTGTATGTTACTTCGTCATTATCAATTTTTACAGCGTCGGTTGTCAGATAATTATAAAAGGTTGCTTTCTCCATAGGGAATGCCCTCCACATTTGCCACAGGGCAATGTAATGGGGTGTATGGGCAGGATCAAGCGATGCCTTAATTGATTTTCCCATGATTCCCAGTCCGATATGGGGGGTTAAACCCTCTCTGATTATAGACGTCATAGCATCCCGTGAACGAAACTGTTTCTCTTTACGCCGGTGCATTGTCCATAGTGTCGGTGCTGTGCCGGTCTGAACCCCAATAACATCAGGAAGCATATCTTTTTGTCCTTCCCCCGTAAGGCACGCATCAAAGCCTTCCGCATAGTCACTTGAAACCAGCAAGCTTCCGCCATGGCCTATCATTATTCCTTTTGGACCTATTTCTTCTCTGAATTCACGCATCATTCTAAAATAATCATAAAAATTGAATAGCCCTGATTTATGATTATGATTTGGGTCGGTGCATACTGCAATTGAAGGCCATGCAAAGTCAATATACAATCCGTCGAATCCGAATTTTCTATAACAATCAAGGATATTATTTTTCACATAGTCATACGCATCTTCACATCTGATACAAAGCTCATCACAGTCATAGTCGGAATTGGGAATATAGAATACAATTTGCGTGTCTTTTAAAGAATGCCAGCACAGTTTTCCATTGTCGTTCAGACTCTTAATCAAACCTGAGTGAGCTGGTGAAGTCCGGGAAATTAAGAATGGCTGACTGTAAAACATCATTTTAATACCAAGACTGCGGGCTTTTTCTACGATTGCTTTAAATTCCTTCTCATCAATAGGTACTGATCCATCTATCCACTTAAAAGAAGGCATATGCAGGATGAGAATTGAGCATCCGTATTCAGCCATTTCTTCTACTAAATCAAAGGTAGGAAGCTGTGGATAAAACCCATACCAATGATATATTCTCTGGCCGCGCACTTTATTGGGGGCATTATCAATCCCTGAAAAGTGCAGGCACCATCTGTTTGAATATGTTCCGCCTTTTGTCTTCAACTCGTTATCAGTTATTTCCCAACCAATGAATTTCCCTTTATCTGATTCTATGCAGATTTTTTTACCGTCATGAACATATTCCAATATTAAATCAACACTATTGGTAACAGGTCTGTCATCAGTGGAAAATATGACTGATGTAGCACGGCAATATTTTCTTTTATCAGTTTCATCTGTGTGTTTTATTTGATGGCTATTTTGAAATACCGCACTCTGGGCCAAGGGCATTCCCAATAATATGGTGCAATTTTCATTATCTAAAAGAGTTTCTATTTTAAATGTACAAATGATGTAACCGCGGTTGTACAGCTCAAAAAAGGCCGTTGCTTGGTGGGTATCAGAGGTGAGGACAATTTCCAATTTTGTTACATTTTCATTTTCCTCTGCGATTCTTGATTCCACATTCATTATTCCGTGTAATGAACATATGGGCAAGTCTTCATAAAGCACCCTATTGAACTGCCTACCGTCATGTAAAGCAAGATATGTGATGCATCCTGTATCAGTGTTAAATGTCAGTTCGTACTTCTCAGTTTTAATTATAAGATTGCGCATTATGTTATTCCCTTTCAGTTGCTTATTGACTTTTCTTTTCAACCATTCCCAGATACTGTTCGCGTCATGGTTCCCATAGCTATTAGTGTCAGATTTATTTCGCTTACTATGATAATGCCATGCTGCTTTCTCTTTAAATGCATTATATCAAAATTATCCGTCAATGTTATCTAAAGCCTGACATTTGGGAAAATAGCGGAGGGCTGATATTCCAAATGTGGAATATCAGCCCTCCGCTATTTTTCCAAAACGATGTATAAAGAGATATTAAGCCTTTTGCTGTTTTTACGGTGGTAATTTTCTTTAGGCGAGGCTTGGAAAGTCTGTCTTGAATGCAGTGTATGAAGATACTCGAGTGAAAGGCTTTGAATTGCGCACGGACAATATCTATTTACCTGAGGTTATAATTTTAAAAGCAGTTGTGCGAAGACGTTTGTGGTGTTTCTCAAACCTAATACCTGTCTTGTTCTGCGATACGCCACTGACGTCTGGTCGCACCCTGACG
>JAUVJE010000166.1 GCA_030592355.1 Clostridia bacterium | reverse complement strand
GCTTATAGCAAAGGTCTGGCCACAACATAACATTCATTATAAAACTACAACTGGTAAGCCGTATGCCTTAATAGGGCACGTGCGGTTTGATAAGGGGGAAGTCTAGAGATAGGTTTCCCTACTTTATACACCAATTTTTGATATAGTGCAGTACATCAGCTATACATTATTCTCTTTTTTAAAGGACATTAAAGCTAATAGTATAATCCCTGCCGGTGGGAAGTCCTGCAGCGGTGGAATAAATGTCAGACGCCTTAATTTCGTAATCCAGAATAGTTTTCCATGACGGACGTGCAATGTTGTAAAAAGGCTTAAATGATGTAAAGACCGGGATGCTGGCATTCCTTTCAAGTATAGGGATTAAGTTCATTCCTTTTTTACTGGCGGAAAGGAGTCGTGCATACATAGGGCCTTTTTCCCATAACGAATATGCTTCAGGCTTTTTTAATCCCAGCAGTAAATGTATAAGCATACGGGCGATGCGGGTTTTTGGGTATCTTTTTGTCGCACAGGCATCAATGAAACCGCTTAGAGTATCAGTTGTTGCCAATGTAGATTTGAGCCTATTTTCAAATCCTTCGATGACGCCGGGGTACTCAGCAAGTTCGGCGGGAGACAATGATGCGATTCTGTAAAAGACTGCATCCTTTAAATTTTCCATATTAATAAATCCTGTGTTATCGGCATAAAAATTCTTTAATAAATCAAATGTAGGAGAAGGAAGATAATCCGCTGCGGTGTTCAGTCCAAAAGTAAGGATAGAATGACGGATTGCGGTAGCACTTGGAAATGAGCCGGCTATTGCTTCATTTTTGTATTCTTCTGCAATTCTGGGCACGCTGACCGGATTAATGGGAAGCCCGTTACGAATAATTGCCTTAATGTATTCTATTCCAAGGATGTTATTCGAACCGCTTACTATCCCGCTGATTTTATCATTGCTAAAATATTCAGATAGAGCATTTGAACGTGCCTTGGCAAAAGAAACACCCACAGCGAGATGTTTTTTTAAAAGAATTTTGTAATCTTCCGGTTCGGCGACCAGAAGTTTTGCGATTTTTTTTAATAAAGCAATATCATTGTTTTCTGAACCAAAAACAACTGAGTCCACAATACCCAGTCTGCCCATCATTAAAAGCGCAGATGATGCATAAAACTCCGCACTGCTACAGGAAAATACGGAAGGAAGTTCAAAAACCAGGTCAGCTCCATTTAAAACCGCCGATTCAGCCCTAAGATTTTTAGGTAGTATTGCCGGTTCGCCTCGCTGTAGGAAATCGGAGCTCATTACGCATACAACATAGTCGCCGTCAGGATGGGCGGCAGCCCTTTGCATATGGTTTAGATGTCCGTTGTGAAACGGATTGTATTCACAAACGATTCCGACTGTTCTCATTCAGATTTCCTCTTAGAAAAAAATATATTTTTTCCCTGTAGTACTATGACGTCACACATTGAAGCGGAAAAGAATCACGTCTCCGTCCTTTATAACATATTCCTTTCCTTCGCTTTTTACGAGGCCTTTTTCGCGTGCTGCCGCCATAGTTTTACATTCCTCAAGGTCTTTATAGGCTATAACTTCCGCACGAATGAACCCGCGTTCAAAATCAGTATGGATTTTACCGGCGGCCTGCGGAGCTGTGACCCCCGCAGTTATTGTCCAGGCTCTGGCTTCCTTTGGACCGACGGTTAAAAAGCTTATCAGATTGAGCAATGAGTAGCTTTTGATTATGAATTTTTCGAGACCGGTTTTTTCAACACCGATTTCATGCAAAAACTCATGCTTTTCTGTTTCGTTAAATGTTCCTATTTCTTCTTCAAGTTTTGCACATATCCTTACAACTTCCGTATGGTCCTTTTCAGCGATGCCTTCAAGTTCTATAACATGGGGGTTCTTGTGCATAAAAGCTTCTTCATCTGTATTTGCCATATACAACACCGGTTTGGCCGTTAAAAGAAATAAATCCCTGTAAAATATTTTTTCATTTTCAGCTAAGTCGAACATTCTTGCCGGTTTGCCGGATTCCATATGTGATTTTAGCCTTTTATAGAACCCGAGCATCCGCAGATGGTTTGTATCTCCGGTTTTTGCAAGTTTATGAGTTTTGTCAATCCTTTTTTCCACAGCCTCGATATCTGAAAAGATCAATTCGAGGTTTATTATTTCAACATCCTTGACAGGGGATACGGCTCCGTCAACATGAACCACATTTTCATCGTCAAAGCACCTTACCACATGGCAGATGGCATCAACCTGGCGGATATGATCCAAAAATTTATTGCCAAGCCCTTCGCCCTTGCTGGCCCCTTCCACAAGTCCTGCAATATCCACGAATTCAATGACAGCATGTGTAGTTTTTTTTGCGTCATGTAATTTTGTAAGAAAATCGAGCCGTTTATCAGGTACGGGAACAACCCCTACATTAGGTTCGATAGTGCAAAAAGGATAATTTGCGGCCTCGGCGGCCCCCGCTTTTGTCAGTGCGTTAAAAAGTGTGCTTTTGCCCACATTTGGCAGTCCTACGATTCCCAGTCTCATATAATTAGTCCATTCTGTTATTAGTTAACCCGGAATATTGGATATCCGGGAAATATATCAGACATATTATATACTGGCATGATATATCATACAAGTTACAAATAGGCACTCTCAGGGACGTATAAGTACTGTACAATAGAGTAGGTTATTCTATGTACGGAGGTTTTATATGAAAATCACAGAGCGTTTTATTGCGGTGGATAACGGATGTTTGTGGCCCCAGCTGAGACTTGACGGCGAAGAGAGGATATTCTTATCCGGTTTCAACTCTCCCTGCCACGGTATGACAGAAGGGGATATTGGCTGTTGGACCAGTAATGACGGCGGAAGGATTTTCTCTTACGCCGGCACACCGGTAGTGCATGAAACGACGACCAACAGGATGAATCATGTGTCAGGTATTGCCCACAATGGGGATTTTATGGCGATTGTCTCAGGATATACAAACAGGCCTGCTGTTTTATATGACAGTGCGTATTATCTTAAAAATTATTTTTACAAATCTGAATTGCAGGTGTCAAAAATCGCCCGCTCTTCGGATGGGGGTAAAACCTATGAAACTTATGACTTGGATTATGTTTTTGAAAGTGAATTTATTATCCCGTTTGGTGAAATAATTAAGCTTCCCCGAAAATCCCTGGCATGCCCCATATATGTCCTTGGAACTAATAAGGCGGTTGAGTTTCGAAGCTGCACCAGAAGAGCGGGTATATTGATAAGCCGGGACGACGGCCGGTCATGGACGGAATTTTACGAAATTGATAAAGCTATCAATGAAACTACAATTATTGCATTAGACGATAATACTATCCTGGCGGCTTCAAGATCAGCTTCCAACCAACATATAAAATTGTATAAGAGCACGAACGGAGGAGTAGCATGGACTTTTTTAGAGGATATGAGTCTTTTAAATCAAATACCTGCAGCCCTCACTAAATTAAATGATGGTAAAATTCTTATGTGTTACGGAGTAAGAAACAATCAAAAATCCATAATGTACCGAATCGGTGATTCAAATGGCAAGAATTGGACAGAACCAAATATTTTGGTTGTTCTGGATGGAGCGGGGGACATGGGCTACCCGTCATCCGTGCAGCTGGCGGACGGCACCATTGTTACTGCCTATTACGCAGATGGAATCATCGAACACAACCGCTATCACACAGGCATAGTCCGCTGGAAGCTATAAATATCTGTAATATGCCTTGGGCAAAAATAATATCTGTAATATGCCCTAGGCATATATATTATTTTAAATTTTCAACCACTAAAATCAATATACATAGGACTGGTCCACAGAGTGTGGCCGTCGGTTTGTATAGCTTTAATCCAGTATGCATTATTACCCGGTTCAATGTTGCCGTCTATAAACTGAAGTTCAACGTTATTCCCAATATTCATAGGGGGATGACCTGCACGTATTTCAAGATTAACTCCTCCCGCGAAATGCTTTATATTGCCGTGGGATAGTTCTTCTGTTTTAAAACTGAACTGGTTTTCGCCATAATTAATTGTAATGACAGTTTCGCTGGTTTTTATCATATTGAGTTCGAAACCATCGGTATCGCCGGAAGTAGAGGAATTGAATTTTAAAAGATTTCCGGATATTAATTCTGTTCGTTTGCCCCGTTTTTGATTTTTATATTCATCAACACTAATTATGGTGCCGTGTTCAATTCGTATTGTTCCATTCCACTGTGTTTTTTTTGCCCTGCTTTTGACCCTTACGCCGCTCCACTCGATGAAAATCCTGCTTTCATCACGGGGCCTCGTGTCATTAAGGCTAAAAGCCACATCAAGGTTTCTCATTACATAGAATTCCTTTATGCCTGTGGTTCCTATGACATAAATATCAAAAATCGGAGGAGAATCAATTCTAAATTCATCACCCATTATTTTATCGCCGCATGCAACGGATGCAATCATCCTTTCACCGCTTGTTGCATAGCAGTGCCGTGCTTTAATGGCGTCCCAAATAGATTTTCTGTCAAGGGTTTCCGCAAAAACCGCCGTATAGCCGCCCTTTACATCAAAAGATACAAATCCACCCCTTGAAGAAACCTCGGTGGGGAACGACAGTCCGGGTCTGCAGGAATGATCATCGCTGGCTGCTATAATTCCCGGATTGTGGCCGCGGGCAAGGATGTCTAGGAAAAACCATTCAAATGACCCGTGATGGGAATGTATTTCTACCACAGGCGAGAAGTCAGGATTATAAAAATCAAAATTGCCGTATCTTCCGCCTACATGGGGAATGGCCATGACATCGTTTCTGCCTTCGAATTCTTCCCAAAGTGAAGAGAGAGGGCTGCGTGCGCTGCCGTCTTGATTTTCCATTCCGATTTGCCAGTGATAGCTTCTGTGAATTTTTTGATCGTCACCGAGAAAATAAATATTGTGGTCGCCGCCCATAGGGGTAGTACCGGACCATTCATAACCCAGAAAACAAACGAACTTGCCCGGCTCATTATATTCTTTTACTTTTTCATTTATATCCGCCCAGGTTTCATCGGTTATTTGGAAATCGTTTCCCTGCCATGCGGAGAAATCCATGTTTGCCTTATCCCTGGCAAATGTAAAATACAAGTCGGGTGTTCCTGTGCCGACG